>CAYZLP010000053.1:0-12817 GCA_964478635.1 uncultured Caldilineaceae bacterium | reverse complement strand
CCAGGCTGCCGATTACATGGCTGCACTGGCCGCCACCGACAGCTTCACCGCCTCCACATCACAGTTGGTCCTGCGCAGCGGCGACGAGATCCTGGCAACCTTCGTAGCCGTATCCGACGATCTGGTCGGCACCCACTGGCAGGTGATAGGCTACAACAACGGTCGCGAGGCCGTGGTGGGCGTGCTCACCGGTAGTGAAATCACGGCCAACTTCTGGGCCGACAGTCAAATGACCGGCAATGCGGGCTGTAATCAGTACTTCGCCGGTTTCACGGTTGACGGTGATGCCCTGACCATCGACACGCCGGGGTCGACCATGCGCTTCTGCGCCGAACCGCCGGGCGTCATGGAGCAGGAAGCCGAATTCCTGGCCGCGCTGGAGACCGTCGCCGCGTTCGGCATGGAGGGGAACCTCATGGTGCTGCGCACGGCCGAGGGCGCCATCGCGGTGCAGATGACGCAGAAGGTAGCCGTGGATCTGCCTGCACCGGATCCGGCCACACCGACGGGCCGGGTAACTGCGCCCAACGGCGTCAACATTCGTTCGGGACCGGGCACCCACTATCCCATCATCGGCTTTGCCCTCTTCGGGGATGAAGGCGAAATCGTGGGCCGCAGCGCGGACGGCCGCTGGTGGGCCGCGTCGATCCCGAGTGCGCCCAATGGCATCGGCTGGGTTTCGGTCGATTTCGTGGCCGCGGCCAATGTGGAGAACGTGCCGGTCATCGAGCCCGCGCCGCCCGTAGTCGTACCGCCGGCCCTGGCCACGCCGCTGCCTACGGCCACGCCCATTCCCCCGGCCACCCCCACGCCGACGGCCCAGCTTTCCCTGTGGGCGGATCGCACCAGCATCAACCAGGGCGAATGCACCCGGCTCAACTGGTCGGTGGAGAACGTGCAGGCCGTCTGGGTCTACCCGCAAGGGGAGTCGTTCGACCGCTTCCCCCGCGCCGGCCAGGGCAGCCAGGAAGTCTGCCCCACTGCCACCACGACCTATGAGATGCGCGTGCTCCTGCGCGACGGCTCCACCGTCTTCCGGGAAGTGACCATCAACGTCACCGGCCCGACGCCGACGCCGGTCCCACCGACAGCGACGCCGGTGCCGCCCACGGCCACGCCTGCGGGCGATCCGCTGGCGGGAACGCGCTGGGAGGTTGTCCAGTTCAACAACGGCGGCGGCATCACGACCCTGGTGCCGGAATCGCGCATCACCGTTGAATTCGGCGCAGACGGCCAGGTAACGGGCAGCGCCGGCTGCAACAACTACTTCGGTCCGTACCAGATGAACGGCAACAACATCCTCATCGAACCGCCTGCGGCCACCTCTCAGATCTGCGCCGAACCGGAAGGCGTCATGGACCAGGAGGCCCAATTCCTGACCGCTCTGCCTCAGGCCGCGACGTTCCGGCTGGACGGCAACACGCTGGAGCTGCGCACGGCCGGCGACCAGATCGCAGTAATTCTTTCAAGCATGCCATAAAGGCGACTTGGCGGTGACTTGGGCAGATCGGGTTTCTGCCATAAAGGCGATCTGCCCAAGTGGTAGGTGCGGTTTCCAACCGCACAATCTCTGCCAAAGACCAGACGTATATGGAGCCCGTGCGGTTGGAAACCGCACCTACGAGGAGAGAAGAGAGACCTATGTCCCTGTCACAACGCAACGACAATATCTCCCGGCGCAGCCTGAGCATAGTGGCGCTGCTCGCGACGCTGTTGCTGCTCTTGGCGGCCTGCGCACAGCCGGCCCCGGCCCAGCCCCCCGCTGAGCAACCGGCGGCCGCGGAACCGACCGAAGCCCCGGCCGAGGAAGCCGCCGCAGAACCCACCGAAGCCCCGGCCGAGGAAGCCGCCGCGGAACCCACCGAAGCCCCAGCCGAAGAAGCCGCCGCGGAACCCACCGAAGCCCCGGCCGAAGAAGCCGCTGCTGAGCCCACCGAAGCACCGGCCGAAGAAGTCGCAGCGGAACCCACCGAAGCCCCGGCTGAGGAAGTAGCGGATGCGGCCGATCCGGATCCTGTGGCGGCCGACTCAGACGCGCCCGCGGTGGCGTTGCCCGCGGCGGAAGCCGAGGAACCGACCGGCCGCGTGATCGCGGAAGCGGGCGTCAACGTCCGCACGGGCCCCGGAACCGCCTATGACATCATCGGCATCGCGCCCCAGGATACCGAGGGCGAAATCATTGGCGTGAGCGCTGACGGCCAGTGGTGGGTGGCCAGCGTGCCCGATGCGCCCAATGGTCAGGGCTGGGTGGCTGCGGCATATGTTGACGCCGCCAACGCCGACGATGTACCCGTGTTCGACGCGCCGCCCATGGCCGCCGCGGTCGCGCTTCCGGAGCAGGAACCGGTCGCCGCGCCCGATGAGCTTGCGCCCGACGGCGTCATTGTCTTCTCCGCGTCGCGCGTGCTGCGCGAAGGCAACCGCGCCTACGATCTGGAGGACATCTATACCGTCGCGACGACGCCCGGCTCCGCCCCTACGCTCATTATCCAGAATGCCATGCAGCCATCGGTGCTGCGCAGCGGCAACATCATGGCCTTCCGCAGCGTGCAGGCCGATCAGCTGGGCCTGAGCGCATACGACTTCGACGCGGACGAACGCATACGCTACTCGTCCCATCTGGAAGACAGCACGCCCCGCTGGAGTCCTACCGGCGATCGCCTGGTCTTCTCCAGCAACCGCACGGGTGACCGCCGCTGGCGCATCTACATCATGGAGCCGCTCCCGGGCAACGACCGCGTCGGTTTCGCCGATGCGACCGACCTGGGCTTCGGCAAAGACGCGGATTGGCATCCCACGGGCGAGGTCATCGTCTTCAAGGGCTGTGACGACACTGGCGACAACTGCGGTCTCTGGACCATCAACAGCGACGGCAGCGAGCGCAGTCCCCTGACCGACGGCTTCAACGATTCCCTACCCCGCTGGTCCCCCGACGGCGAGTCCATCGTCTTCATGAGCGATTCACGCGACGGCAACTGGGAACTGTATACCCTGAGCGTGGCCGATGGAACGGTTACCCGTCTGACCGAGGATGGGGCCGAAGACGGTCTGCCCGCATGGAGTCCCGACGGCAGCCGCATCGCCTTCATGAGCAACCGGGGCGGCGCCTGGGGCATCTGGGTGATCCCGGCGGCCGGCGGCGAGGCCGAACAGATTACGCAGTTGGAAGAACAGCTGCCCGACTGGCTGCTGCAGGGGATTGACTGGCCGCGCTAGTAAATCCCGGCGGAAATAAGCCGACAGTTTCTACCAGAGGTAAACCTGCCATATTTCCGCCGTGGTATTTCCGCCCCAATGTACTAGGCCGAAAATCGACCTGCATGGGCAAGCAGACCGGATTTCTATGCGAAGTCCGGTCTGCTGACCGTACACAAGGAGCACGCAATGACCCAACTATACGACCCAGATCTGACCCAGTGGCTCCAACACAGCGGCGAATACATCGGCCGGCTGCGGCCTGCCGAGGAGCGCGCCGACTGGATTCTATTTCTGGTGGATGAAGTGAAGGCATTTCTCGCCCCCGAAGAATTCGCCGGTCTACTGGCGGAGCTGCAGGCGGGCATTGCCACGCGTCAGGATACGCAGGCCGAGGCGTGATGCCGAACCATGCCCTCCCCAGCCAATCGGATTTCCGTGCCATCCTGCGGCCGGGCATGCCGTCCCGCAGGGAAGCCCGGTTGTTCACGCAGCTTCCCGACAGACCTTTTGTCCGTGGACCATCAAAGCGAGAGAAGTGAGCATAGAGCATGGGTGAAGTACTGATCGAATTGCTCCCGCTGTTGATCGGCGCGGCCGTCCTGCCGGTCTGGATCATCATCGTGTTGTTCCTCTTGGGTGGCGAACGGGGCGCGTCCAAAGCGATTGCATTTATCGGCGGGGCTATGGCGGTACGTCTCGTACAGGGGATCATCTTCGGGTTTGTGATCGAAAGCGCCGTCCAGGAATACGGCGAAGAAAGCGCCAACGCCATCGCCTCAATGCTGTTGCTGATCGTCGGCATTCTCCTGCTCTTGACCGCAATTAAGAAATGGCGGCGAGAGGCAGATCCGGACGCGCCGCCCCCGGCCTGGAAGGAGTCCCTACGCCGGGCGACACCCCTCCAGGCCCTGGGCATGGGCGCGCTGCTGATGACGCTGGCCATGAAGCAGTGGGTCTTTACGCTTTCCGCCATCGCCGTGATCGAACAGGGCGCGCTGAGTCATCGTGAGAATGTCCTGGCCTTCCTTGCGTTTTCGCTGGCAGCACAGTCGATGATGCTGCTGCCGGTGCTCGCCACGTTGATTGCGCCGTCCCGCGCAAATCAATGGTTGGCAGCGTTGGAAAGCTGGCTGGAACGGAATGAACGCGTTATCATGATCGGGGTGTCGCTGATCTTTGGCGTCTGGTTCTTCTGGAAAGGCATTGCCGGCTTGATTAGCTAGGCAGATGTGAATCTTGCACGCCTCAAATGAAAAATGATAAGGAGCATGTCATGGCAACACCAAAAGACGCTACACACTTTACCGCGGCTGCAAACGCCGCGTTGCTGGCCGAACTGGATTGGAGCAACACGCAGGATTTCGAGTCGGCCACGCGTGGATTTATCGCGAGTCTTGAGGATCCGGTTATCCGAGACGCAGCCGGCGGCACAGTTTGGAATCTGGAGGCGTATGCGTTCCTTGCCGAAGAGACCGCGCCGCCCAGCGTGAATCCGAACTTGTGGCGACAATCGCGCCTGAATGCCCTGTTTCATGGGCTCTTCAAGGTGACGGAAGGCGTCTACCAAATCCGCAGCTACGATCTTGCGGTGATGAGCATCGTCGAGAGCGACAACGGGTATGTGATTGTGGACCCGCTGACTGCCACTGAGACTGCCCGCGCCGGCATGGGGCTTGTTTACGAGCATGTAGGACGGAAGCCGATTGTGGCGGTGATCTATACCCACACCCACGTAGACCATTGGGGCGGCATCAAGGGCGTGATCGATGCTGAAGATGTCGAGGCGGGCAATATCCAGGTCATCGCGCCGGAGCACTTCATGGAGTTTGCGATCAGCGAGAACGTGATCGCGGGCAACGTCATGAGCCGTCGCGCCAGTTACATGTTCGGCAACCTGCTGCCCAGAGGTCCGCGGGGCCAAGTCGGCGGCGGCTTGGGTCAGACGACGCCGAACGGCCAGGTAACCTTGATCGAGCCAACCGATACCATCACCGCCACCGGTCAGGTCATGGTCATCGACGGGCTTGAGGTCGTCTTTCAGATGACGCCCAATACCGAAGCGCCGGCCGAGATGAACTTCCTTTTTCCCCGCTATCGTGCGCTGTGCATGGCCGAGAACTGCACCCGCACGATGCACAACCTGTACACATTGCGCGGCGCGCAGGTCCGCGACGCGCTGGGCTGGGCGCACTATATCAACGAAGCCATCGACCTCTTTGCCGGTCGCTACGACGTCATCTTCGCCACCCATCACTGGCCCACCTGGGGCGAGGAGGCCGGCGTCGACTATCTCAAGAAGCAGCGAGACATGTACAAATATCTCCACGACGAGACGCTGCGCCTGGCCAACCAAGGCTATACCATGCTGGAGATTCCCGAGGTCATCGAACTGCCCGCAGCACTGTTTGGCGAGTGGTACAACCGCGGCTACTACGGCAGCGTCAATCACAACATCAAGGCCATCTATCAGCGCTATCTCGGCTTCTTCGACGGCAATCCCGCCAATCTTCACCCCCTGCCGCCGGTGGACGCGGGCAAGCGGTACGTGGAATTCATGGGCGGCGCCGAGAATCTTCTGGCGCAAGCGCGCAAATCGTACGAGCAAGGCGAGTATCGCTGGGTCGCGCAGGTGGTCAACCATCTCGTCTTCGCTGAACCGGAAAATGAGGCCGCACGCGCCCTGCAGTCCGATGCGTTAGAACAACTCGGTTACCAGGCCGAGTCCGGCCCGTGGCGCAACTTCTATCTAAGCGCGGCCAAGGAACTGCGCGACGGCGTCATCGACCTGGGCGCGCCCAAGACGTTCAGCCCGGATGTCATTCGCGCCCTGCCATTGGAGATGTTCTTCGATCTGCTGGGGGTGAGGCTCATCGGCCCCAAGGCGGTTGACAAGAAGATCGTCATGAACACCCATTTCACCGATATCGAGGAGCGATACCTCTTGGTCGTCGAGAACGGCGTCTTGAATTACGCCAAGGGCAAGCAATCCGACGCCGCCGACGTGACGTTGACCATCACGCGCGCTGTGCTCAACGAGATACTGCTTGGGGAGACGACGGCGGCCGACAAGCTGGCGACCGGCGAAGTCACAATCCAGGGGGATCCGGGCATGCTGACCGAGTTTATTGGATTGCTGGATGAATTCGAATTCTGGTTCAATATTGTCACCCCATGACGGCGCTCGGCGGCGCCGACGACAACTTGCGGCTCGAACAGTCAAAGCACCGCGTGTTGTCGTCGACGTCGCATGATCGCACAAAGCAACTTCGTAAAAGGCAGAAGCGTACGATGAGTGATGAGCAAGAAATTGGCATGTCTTTCCGCCGCTTTCCCGCTCCACAAGGGGCGGCCATTGCCGGCATCGCTTTTTCCGCGCTTTTCACGACGAGCGTCGTACTAACCCGGCTCTCGATACCGAGCGATCTGACAGGCGGCACGGACTGGGTAACGACGTCCCAACGAAATCTCTCGATTGCATTTACGCTGATGCCGTTTGCCGGCATCGCTTTCCTGTGGTTTGTCGGGGTGATCCGCGACCGTCTCGGTTCATTGGAAGATCAATTCATATCTACCGTCTTTTTCGGCAGCGCGCTGCTTTTCCTAGCGATGGTCTTTGTGTCGATAGCGGTCGCCGGCGGTATCTTGGCGACCGTCAGTGTCAGCCAACCTGAGAGTCTGCCCCGTGACATAATTATTTTTGGTCGGGCGGTGATGTTGGAAATCAGCAATGTCTACGCCCTGCGCATGGCGAGTGTGTTCATGCTCTCTTTGAGTTCTATCTGGTGGCGTACGCGTTCAATGCCGTCCTGGTTGCCGCTGGCGACCGTCATCACGGCGCTTACCCTGCTATTGGTCACCACAAGAAGCCTGTGGTTTACACTTCTCTTCCCCGTTTGGGTCCTTCTCGTCAGCGTGTACATCCTGGCTCGGAACACCCAATCGGCCTGAGAAAACAAGGGAAACGAACGGTACCATGAATCGAAGTCTGTTCAATCGTGAGACGGTCGGCGCAGATCTGACTGCAGGCCTTGTGCTCGGCATTCAGAGTATTCCCGATGGCTTGGCCAATGGGCTGCTGGCAATGGTGAACCCGATCTACGGCCTCTACGGGTATATGTTGGGAACCTTCAGCGGGGCCTTCTTTACCAGCTCTGTCTTCATGTCCATTCAGGCAACCGGCGCCATGGCCCTGGTAATTGCCAGCGTCCCGCAAATCACCAGCGGTCCCGATCCAAACACGACGCTCTTTACCTTATCCGTACTCACCGGCGTGTTCATGCTGGCGGCCGGGCTGTTCAAACTGGGCAAACTCATCCGATTTGTTCCCAATTCCGTGATGGTCGGGTTCATCAACGCCGTGGCCACGCTCATCATTCTGGGGCAGTTGGATGATTTTACCGGTTATGACAGCAGCGGCCCTAACCGGGTGGTACGCACAGTAGACCTATTCAGAAATCTGGAAGCCGTCCATCTACCTACGCTCACGATCGGCGTCATCACCATCGTCCTCATCTTGACGCTGGAGAAGACGAGCCTGAAAGCATTGGGTCTTGTCGTGGCGCTGTTTCTGGCATCGTTGCTGGTCCCTTTGTTCGGTGCGGAATCGGTCACGCTTGTGCGGGACATCGCCGAGATTCCCAATTCGCTGCCGCGGCCGATGCTGCCGTCATGGGCGGTGTTGCCCGGATTGGTGATCCCCGCACTCTCCTTGACATTTGTGGGGTTGATGCAGGGCGCGAGTATCAGCCAATCGATCCCGAATCCTGACGGCGATTATCCGAATCCCTCAGGCGACTTCATCGGTCAGGGCGTGGCGAACTTGGTCTCCGGGATCTTCCAGGGCACCGCCGTCGGCGGCTCCATGTCGGCGACGGCGCTGGTGATTGGGGCCGGCGCACGCTCACGCCTGGCCAATATTTCGGCGGGCGTCGTGATGGCAATTGCCATCCTGTTATTTGGCCGCTTTGTGGGTTTGATCGCCATGCCTTCGCTGGCGGCATTGCTAATCGTCATCGGATTTCGTACGCTCAGGCCCGCCCAGGCAGGCGCCGTCTGGAGAACGGGCATCGTTCAACAAGTGGTCATGGTTCTTACGTTTGCGATGGCTCTGTTCATCCCCCTACAGTTCGCCGTACTCTTTGGCGTTGGGTTGGCCATCCTGCTATATGTTTTTCAACAGTCAAATCGGATTCGCGTCGTTGCCCTGGAAATCGGTCCGAATCGATTTCCCGTGGAGAGTCCGCCGCCGGCCGTCATCCCGCCTGAGCAAATGACGATTCTATATCCTTACGGCAGCCTATTCTATGCGGCGGCGCCGGTCTTTCGCCAGCAATTGCCCGAAATCACCGACGCATCGCGGCGTGCCGTCGTCATCCTGGTGCTGCGGGGTAAGCAGGATATTGGCAGCACTTTTTGGGAGGTCGTCACAAGGTATGAAGATGCGCTTCGGCAGCAAGGCAGCAAGCTCATCCTGGCCGGCGTGGACCCAGAGGTACGCGCGCAAATTGCCCGGACCGGTCTGCTGCACACGCTTGGTCAAGAAAATGTGTTCCTGGCTGAGGATGCAGTGGGCATGGCATTGTTCAGCGCCATCACTGCTGCCGAAGAGTGGCTTGCCGGGCAAGCTGAGCCGGCATCACCAATCAACGACCAATAAAGGACGGCGTGAATGCCTCGACAGAAATCCGGCTACGTTACTTCTGCCAGCGGATGTTCGCCATCGGCCAGGATTTCTGAATCGAGAATGACTGCAGGCAGAAAATCTTCAAGGTCGACGGCAAGGCCATTCGCATACGCGGCACGCTTATCTTTGTGGACCTGAAGGCGACCTTCTGGCGCTGGAGCGTTCCGATCTAACCGACAATGAAGCCGTCGATTCGGCGCAATCATCGACAGCCTCATCGGAATAGGGCAGGGCGATGAGGCAGGGGGCTGAAGTCAGCCTCGGCAAAGGTGCAGGGCGCGGCCATGCTCGATGCCCTGGCCACCCTCAGCGCAGCCCAAGCGATCAAGTCGGCAGCGGCGGCTCAGGCGCCACTGGCCCTCATCGTTACAGATTTCATCGAAGACTACGCCGCCCGGGATGCGCTCGATGCACTTGTCGCAGCGGGGTTGATTTCCGACCTAGCCTTGGCCGAAGCAGAGCGAGCGGCGTTGATGGCCGAGCAGGAAGCGCAAGAAACGATTTCAGCGATCAACGCAGCCGTTGATCAGCTGGCTGACTGATTATGGGTGAGTCCCCGCCAGTTGTTGAGTTCATCGGAGCACCGGTCCGAAATGGCGAAGGTTACTCGTTGGACAACGCGTAGAGCAAGCACCCCGCCCAGGGAAAGCATCCTGACCACCGTGCTGGGCGAGTTCCTCGATCCCATTGATGCGCTTTTCACGATATTCTTTAGCATTCTCTTTGCGCTTCTTTTCACCCTTTCCTATGGCATCCTGATCCAACTTGGCGTCATTGAATCATCCTTTGCGACCGGATACGGACAGGAGTTGTTCTTCACGGCCTTGTGGGCGGTTGCCGCGTGGGGAATCATTGACGGCGTGCTCTTTGTGTTGTCCGAGGTCTTTGCGCGGCGCGAGCGCACCCGTCTTCTCCGGTACGTTCAAACGAGCGATGACCTGGAAGGGGCCGCAGCCATCGTCGGCTATGAGCTGGACTTCATTTTTGAGCCGATCGCCGATGCCGAGCAGCGACAAGCCATCTACCAGAGCATTGCGGTTCATCTGAATCAGGCTGAAGCCCAACCAAGCGGCCTGCAACGCCAGGATCTGATTGGCGCAGCGGCTACAATCCTGTTATCCGTGGTGGCGGTGCTGCCCTCTCTGCTGCCGCTGCTGCTGTTGCCAAACGCCACGGCGCTGGCCATTCGGATCTCCAACCTGGTATCATTCCTGGTCATTTTTGTGGTGGGGTACTACTGGGGCATTCACACCGACACGAATCCCTGGAAGGTAGGCGCACTCCTGGCGTCCGTCTGCCTGGCCATGGTGCTGGTTGCCCTGCTGCTGGGCGGTTAGCGCCGGACAACGTTTCCTCTTCGGGCAATGCTCTACGAAGGTGTAGTTCAACACGGCCGGGCCATGGCCTTTACCTGGCATACGCTCTTCGTCGGCACGGTCGAGCAGATCGCTCACGAGCTGGCGCCGGAGGCGCTTCCAACGTAGGCTGCCAAACATGATTCGCTGTGATAGTATGGATACCTATTGCTGGAATATGCCAAGCAAAGGAATCTCATGTACGTGCGAATCGCAAACATCTGGCACGGCCCCAATCGCTGGATCATTCTCTTGGGTGCCGTGGTCGTTACGCTCATCATAGGCGCCTTCATCGCCCTATTTGTGACCTTCCAGCGCGCCGCCACGCCCCAGCTGCCGTCGGCATTCTATACGCCGCCTGCGCCCCTACCCCCGGTCGAGCCGGGCACCATACTGCGCCGCGAACCGTCCCTCGACAGCCTCCCGGAGGGAGCCCAAGCCTGGCGGATCATGTACCTGTCAGCCGGTCTGAATGGAGAACCGATCCCGGTGACCGGTACCGTCGTCGCCCCGGCAGGGCAAGGCGATGCGCCACGCCCGATCATCGCCTGGGCCCATGGAACCACGGGCATTTTGCCCGAATGCGGCGTCAGCCACACGCGCGATCCCTACCAGCAGACGCCGGCGGTGGCGCGCATGCTCGAGGAAGGATTTGTCGTAACCATCACCGACTATCCTGGATTGGGTACGCCCGGCATGCACCCCTACATGGTTGGCCGCGTGGCCGCCCACAGCGTGCTCGATTCGGTCAGGGCAGCCCGCCAGATCCCGGAAGTGAATGCGGGGAATGAATTCGTTGTATGGGGGGCCTCTCAGGGCGGAAACAGCAGCCTTTGGACAGCCCAGCTTGCCAGCGGGTACGCGCCTGAGCTTCAGCTACTGGGTGCAGCCGCCTCTGCACCGGCAATTGATCTGCGCGGCATCGCCGAATACAACCTGGACAAGCCCGCCGGGGGCATCTTCCTGGGTCTCGTCTTCGCCGCATGGGACGCCATCTACCCCGCGGCCGCTCTGGATGCCATCATAAAGCCCGAGGAGCGGGAGAACTTCGACCGCATCATCGAGCCCTGCTTCACGGCCGCGGCCGGCTTTCTCCGTGTACGGGAGAATCTGCGCACACCCGAGGAATACCTGAGCGTGGACATTCTCAGCACGGAACCGTGGCCCACCCTGTTCGCAGAGAATACGCCGGACGGACCCATCGACGTGCCGCTACTGATCGCCCATGGGACAGTCGATCCTCTGATTCCCATGGCGTTGAACGAAGCTGAAGCCGCGCGGCGCTGCGTCGCGGGGGAAGATGTGCAATTTGCCCGCTATCCCGGTTCGACCCACGATGCGCGGGACGACACGGCCATCTACATCCTGGGCTGGGTTCTGGATCGCTTCGCCGGCCGCCCCACCGCGTCCAACTGTCCCGACTGAGCCTACGTACGGTCTGCCGAGTCCGTCTGCGTCCAATCGCTTGCAGAACCCTGCTGCCGGCCGACACGGATGTATTCGGCCAGGGGGTGCGCATGCAACTTCCCATAAATTTACATGCGCCAATTCGCACTACGGGGGATGAAAATCCGTGCAGATCTGCATGATCAGCGTCATCCGCGGTCTATTTTCGAGGCAGGTAACGTGCGTCATTCCTACACCACCGATGAGTCGCAGAGAGCGAAAGATTTATGCCGAAGCAGATTCCTGAATTCGAAACTGAAGATACTGAGCGCGCATTCCTGGAAACTCACAAAATCGAAACCAACGGTATTCGTCTGAACGTCGTTCAGGCCGGCCCGGAGGAGGGTCCGCTGGTTCTCCTGCTGCACGGTTTCCCCGAATTTTCGTATGGCTGGCGGCGGCAGATTCCCGCCCTGGCCGCGGCCGGCTACCGGGTCTGGGCGCCCGATCAGCGGGGCTATCACCTGAGCGACAAGCCGGCCGGCATCGGGGCCTATTCCCTGGACGAACTGGCCGCCGACGTCATCGGCCTGATCGATGCTGCGGGCCGGGAGCAAGCCTTGCTCGTCGGTCACGACTGGGGCGGCGCAGTTGCCTGGTGGGTGGCGGCCAAGTACCCCGAACGGCTGGCAAAGCTGGTGATCCTGAACGTGCCCCACGGCGCGGTGATGAAGAAGCAGCTACGCAGCAACCGTGCGCAGCTACGCAAGAGCTGGTACATGCTCTTCTTCCAATTCCCCTGGCTGCCCGAGTACCTGGCCCGACGCCGCAACTGGCAGCTGGTCGCCGACGCGCTGACGAAAACCAGCCGGCCGGGGACCTTCAGCGCAGAGGATCTGGCGCGCTACCGGGACGCCTGGTCCCGACCCGGGGCCTACCAATCCATGCTCAACTGGTACCGGGCCCTCTTCCAGCAGCCGCCCAAAGCCACGCCCGGCGCCCGCATCACCGTGCCGACCCTGCTCATCTGGGGCGCGCGGGACAAGTTTCTGGGCCGAGAGCTGGCCCAGCCCAGCATTGATCGCTGCGACGACGGTCGCCTGGTCTTCATCGAAGAAGCAAGCCACTGGGTGCAGCACGAAGAGGCCGCGCGCGTGAATGAGCTGATTGGCGCCTTCCTGGAAGGCACAGCGTA
>CAYZLP010000052.1:0-12883 GCA_964478635.1 uncultured Caldilineaceae bacterium | reverse complement strand
CGGTTGTGATCACGGCAGTGCCGACGCCATTACCGCCGACGCCCACGCCGCTGCCGCTTGTCCTGGAGCCAACGCCAACTGAGGTACCCAAGACGCCGACGCCGCTACCGGAGGGTTTACCGGCCGACGTCTACGGCAAAATCATCTTCCTCTCCGATCGGACGGGGACTACGGCGCCTCACCTGCTGGATCCGGTAACCGGCGACGTACGGCTGATCACGCAAGCGTGGGTCTACGATCGAGCGCGTGAGCAGCTCGGCCTTTCTCCGGATGGCCAGCAGGTTGCGATTGTTGAAGAGGACATTTCTCGCCCGAAGCTCAACGGCGGTCACGTTCTACAGATCAAGCTTCGTTCACTTGCATATGGTGACACCCGGCAAATCTCCGCATGCAGCAGTGATTGCTACGATCCGGCCTGGTCGCCGGCGGGCGATCGGATTGCCTACGTGGGTGTGGATCTCAAAGATGAAGAAATCTTCATTACCGGTGTCGACGGACAAAATACGCAACAGCTGACATTCAACGACTGGGAATCGGAAAAGCACCCGACCTGGTCGCCTGACGGAAGTCGCCTGGTCTTCTTTTCCAATCGAACAGGCAAAAACCAGCTCTGGAGCATGAACGCAGACGGGACGAACGCCCAGAATCTGTCGAACAACGCTTACAACGACTGGAATCCGATTTGGGTACGTACGCCCTGACGTCCTAATCTGCACTAAAGGAACCCCGAATGGAAAGTATCGATCTCACCAATTTCATCCGGCCGCTGCGCAAGTGGTGGTGGCTCATTTTTCTAGCGGGCGCAATCGCCGGCATGTCCAGTTTTGCCTATCTCGAGCGCCAACCGTCGCGCTACGAGTCCCGGTCCACGCTGGTCGTTGGCAGCCTGATCCAGAACCCGAATCCTAGCGGCAACGAACTCTTTTTGACCCAGCAACTTGCGGCCACCTATGCCGACTTTGCTCAAAAGGGAGCAGTTCGACAGGCAACAATGCAGGCGCTGGGCATGGATTGGCTGCCGTACTACTCGACCCGGGCGGACGGCCAAATGTTGGAAATCTCGGTCATCGACGATGATCCGGTGCGCGTTCAGGCAGTGGCGAGCGAACTGGCCCACCAGATCATCCAGCAGAGTCCAGCAGGCCAGGCCGAGGTTGGGCGACAAGAATTTGTCACCCAACGACTGCAGAAACTGGAAGAGGACATCCTGGCCACAGAGGAGGAAATCGAACGCAAGGAAAGCGAACTTGCCAACGAACTGAGCGCCTCGCGCATCTCTCGGCTGGAAGGGGAACTGTCGGTCCTGGAAAACAAGCTGGTTGCGCTACAGTCCACCTACGCTGAACTGATCGGCACGACTCAGCAGGGCGCCGTCAACGCTATTCACGTATTGGAAGCAGCCGGCATTCCTGATCAGCCGCTTTCCAAGAATTATCTGCAGTATGTCCTGGTCGCCGTGGTGTTCGGCATGACGCTCGCCGCCGGCGCAGCCTACCTGGCCGAGTTCCTGGATGATTCGATCAAGGACGCCAAGGACATTCAAACCCGATTCGGGATCGCAACGCTGGGCGCGGTTCCCAAGTTGCCGGGAAACGACAAGGCGCCGGAGCAGAAGCTAATCATGGTTCACGATAGCCTACAGCCAGCCGCTGAAGCCTATCGCATACTGCGCACGAATCTGCAATTTGCGTCAGTCGATCAGGATCTGCGCCTCCTGCAAGTCACGAGTTCCTCACCCGGCGAGGGCAAATCCATGACGACGGCCAACCTGGCGGCGGCCATTGCACTGAGCGGCAAGCGGGTCATCCTACTGGATGCCGATTTGCGGCGCCCAGTACAGCACAAATTGTTCGGCCTTTCCAACAATGCCGGCGTCACCTCGGCATTATTGGGCTACTTCGATTCGCTGGAACAACTGCTGCGACCCACGCCGGTCCAGAATCTGCGCATCCTGACATCAGGGCCATTGCCGCCCAATCCGGCAGAGTTGGTCGGTTCCAAGAGGATGCGATCACTACTCGCCCAGCTGCAGGATCATGCTGACATTGTGGTGTTGGATTCCCCGCCAGTCACAGTAGTTTCGGACACCACCATTATGGCCAGCTACATGGAGGGGGTTCTGCTGGTCGCCAAGCCGGGACAGACACGCGCTGACGACTTGCGCCGCTCGATCAGCGCCCTCGAGCAAGTGGAAGCCCAGTTGCTCGGCGTTCTGCTCAACGAGGTACCGCTGAAGAACAGCGGCTATTACTATGACTACGGCTACAAGTACGGCTACAGCTATGCCACAGCTGCGGAGCGCAAGTCTCAAGGAAAGCGGGCAGCAAACGCAGCGGGCAGCGCCGACAATTCGCCGTTTGGTCGACGCGCAGCCCAGCAGTCAGAGCCGGCGCCGGCGGATTCGATGCTGGCCGCCACGCAGACCGATACGGCATAGACGAAAAACAGGCACTTCTTCGTGCTACCCATCCAATGAATTACGGTCGGCATCCAGTCTCAGGATGAATCTTGACGGCACCATCCGTCATCAACGCATTTACGGTCAACGTAATCGAACCCGCACTGTCAGCAGCGACCGATTCCGTCATCACAATCTGCTCAGCCGGATCGGTCGCGTACGTGTCCCACCATTCGGCGAGATAGGTTGTTGAAGGTTGAAAACCGGAGAGTTGGACAGTGGCGGTAACCGGCGCGATAGGCACGTTGTCAGCGACCCGTTTCCAGGTGTGTTCACGGTTCTGAATCCAGAGGTGAGCGCATTCGCCTACGGGATCCATTTGTCCCCAGGCGCGCAGTTGCTCATTCGAAACGACGGCAGCCGCATCTCGATACCGACCATTGTTCAGCCGAATCGACTGTAGGAAGCGGTAGAGCCCACCGAAGATGGGCCGATGGTCAAACGCAGGGCCATCGACCGGGTCCAGTTGGTAGATATGAATCCCGCTGTGCCAGTAGGACTCGATGAGCCCGCCGTGATTGAGCCCGGCCCAGAGCAGATTGTGCAGCCAGATGCCCTGGGTATCCTGCAGCAAGGCGTCAGAGGGTCGATCGTCGGCAGCGTGAAAGCCGATCTCGCCCCGGATGAGCGGTTTGCCGGCTCCGTTTGGCATCCGTGCGCCAAAGGCGGTGCTCATCTTCTGCGTGATCAGGGCCATGTCGTAATAGTCATCGGCGCCATAGAAGTAGTCGTATGCCGGTGTATGGCCTTCCAAAAAGTATTGGTGGATGTCGACGAAGTCGACTTCAGCATAGGCCGGATTGGCCCAAAACGCGTCTCGGGGATAGGAATCCCAGAAAGACGTCGAGACGAGATGGTCGTTGGGGCGAAATTGATGCATATAGCGGGCAAACTCGTCGGCCATGGCGTAGTGACGCTCACTCCAGGGATCGCCTTCGTTGAGCAACTCCCAGGAATGGATGTTGGGGGAGTAACCCCAACGGGCCTGCAGGTAACGCCACCAGGCCTGCTGTAGCCAGCGGACCTTGGTCATCCTGCGGCCGCTGCCGTAGAAGTTATCGGCGCTTTCGTCGCCGAGCTCGCCGCTCTGATCGTAAGCGGTCAGGATGCGGTCGCCCTTCTCGAGTATGACGGGGCGCAGATAGATTCCGTATTCGGCAGCCAGCTCAAGAACTTGGTCGAATGCAAAGGCATTGCGCTGGGCGATGGTGCGCTGATGGTCGGCAGATGGTTTTGCGATAAGGTTGGGGCCAAACGCAGCGTCCAGAGAATCATCCGGCGTCAAATCTTCCCGGATGGAGACATGGGTCACGAATGCGTTGGCGTCTGCGCCATCAGGGATGTTATCGAGAAGTAGATGGAAGCGTGGGAGATAGGCCCTCTCATCGGAACGCCATCTACCGGAAAGCATCCGCCACGCGTCGTCGCTGTCCTGACCGTAACCCTCGGTAACGCGCTCGGCATCGCCGCAATTCGCATCACCGATTTGGACCACGAGGCCGCAGTCCGCTGCCGAACAGGCGGAGGCGAGATTTTCGGCGTAATAGGTGACGTCAACCTGATAAATCGTTTGGGGCTTGACTGCCGGACGGGCGAGCTGGGCATCCTGAAAGCGGCATACGTCGAAGTATTCGTCGGGCGGGCTGCGCAGCATCATGCTCCATTCGGTATCTTCGGGTCCAAACGGGACGAGGCCGGTCATGGGGATATAGCCCGCGTAATTGTTCTGGCTGCCGATCCAGGGGTTCCAGGCGGAGCCGAAGATGGACCATTGAGTAAGCCAGAAGCGAACGAGCTGAATTCCATTTTCGCCCATGATGGCGAAGTGCTCCCGGTTATCCAGCACCGGATTGGTCCAGTTCAGGGCATTGTAGGGCAGATTGTAGCCGAGGGCAGGAAAGTAAGCGCCGTTGTCGAACTCGAAATAGCGCGGATCGCGCTGGCTCACGCGCACAAAGCCCGGGGAAAGCGAGTCGGCTACGGAGAAAGCCGAGACCGGACTGGCGGAGACGCCGTTCGCATCTCTGACCACAATCTGATATTGCCAGTTACCGGGCACATTTGGCGAAAAGCGAACCTTCCAGAAGAAGTCGGCCGTGGGATAAATCCACTCGTCTTCCGATCGGACCTCGTGGAGGAATTCCTGATAATAGAAGGCGGGCTGGACATAGGTCGTCCGCCAGTTATCGGGTGAGAAGAGCGCGTCAACGCTGACGCCCGCACCGGGCGTCACGCCGGATGGCGGGGCGGCGTCATAAGGAAGATACGGATTGGACGCCTGGCTTGCGACATCGAAGGTCAGTTCCAGCTTTTCAAAACGGGGAACCTGCTGACCGACATAATCGGCCAAGTTGGTGCGGATCATGCCGACGGCTGGGCCGGTGGAGGCGTCTTGGCGCGTGACGAGCGGCAAATACTGGGTCGGTATCACCTCCTGGGCCAATGCTGTGTCGGACCAAACCAGGCCTAGGGCAAGCAATAGACTGAGCAGGGTCGTTAGATCAAGCACTCGTCGCCCACGCTTTCCGCAGGTGGGGAACTGCGATCGGACAATATGAGATAACCCAAAACTTGTCGGCGGCGCGTTTTGACGCCCTTGGAAACAGTTGCGGAATTGTCCAAACAAAAGACCTCCCTTCCGATCTACGGTGCAGCGATCTACGGTGCAGCGACCAGGGGCAAAAAGGCTCGGTTCGTCAGCGGAACATCACCGATTTCCTCTTGCCAGGTGACACGCAGCAGCGGACGGACCGAGACTTCGGCATCCGACGACCAAAAGTATTTGCCACTGTGATACTCACCGTCGGCCGAGTAGAAGGCCAACCGCAGCGGCTCGCCGGCGGTATAGGCTTCAGCAACGGCATGCCCGACATCCCAATGGTAGGGGACGCCGGGATCGAAACCATCGATAGGCTCTACCCAGGCAAGGGCCACATTCTCGCTGGCCAGGGGGGCATTGTTCCAGGTTATCGTGGCCTCATCCCACGCTTCGGCCACAGTAAAGGCCTGAATGGCGGAAACGGGTGCGTCACCCGGCTGATATCCGGCATTGCCGAAGAGGAAGAGGGTGACATCAGCCGCAACAATGGCTTTGCCGGGCGGCAGGGTGTCCAAGGGGAAAGTCACGTAGTACTTTGAGAAACAGGGATAGTCGGAAATATCCCACTGATTTTGGATATTGATCTGGGTCTCGCCGGCATAGTTGGCCTCGCCCCACTCGGACCAGTGATCGAGACCCGCGCCGCAGTTGCCGTGCCCGCCGACGTGGGCGTCAGGAACGGTAACGCCGTCTTGACCGTGGCGGATCGTTGTCTCCCCGGTGGCAACAGTACCGTTCACCGGGCCATCGACACGGCCGAAGTGGAGCTGTCCCCACGAGTGTGGGGCAGCGAGGTTGGCAGTCTCAGGCCACGTAATGGTGGTGGCGGCGGCATCGAGGCTGTCCCGATCGTGGAGGGCGACGGCAAAGCCCCACTGTGTACCGGGCGGCGGCGGGCCGGTCAAGCCGAAGCTGGGGAAGGGCACTATCACCTTCACCATCCAGCCCTTTGAGTCGCGACCGGAGTTGGGACCATCGACGCCGCGCCAGCTTGTCTCTGTGGTAAAGGGCACGGGCGCCGCGACCCAACTCGCACCGTCGCCTAAAAAGGCGCGTTGGCCGTAATCCGGTTCGGCCCACTGGCCGAGCTGAACATCGAAGCGATAGGCGTCAGGTGTCGGTGCGTCGCCTGCATTGGCACCGAGATGTAAATAGAGGCTAATTGCATCCCACTCACTCAGGTCGACGTCTGGGATAGGATCGCTCTGGTAGAGGTTGCGGTCCACGATGTGGGCGTAGACCTCCAGATGTTCGTTGTAGTAGATGGTCCGCACGTCAATGTAGTTCGTGGATGGACCCACCTGACCGAACCAGAAAACTGAGTGGGACGGATACGGATCGCCTGCGGCCCAATCCCAATAGGGAACATTGACCTGCCGGACCGCATCCACTGGTTGGGCCAACACGGAGGAAGGGTCCGCGCCAGGCAAGATTCCCTGACCTACAGGGCCCAGCAAGCCGAGAAGCATGGCAATTAGGCGAGGGAAAATCGCGTGGCTCATTTTCGCGCGCAGGGTCGTGATCATGGTGATGATGGTTCAATCCGTGTCGATCGGCAGTTGGAAGGAAGCGTCAGTTCATAAGCTGACGCGGACAGGCGGGGATGGTCAGAGTATATCACAGGATGCGGCATCTATCTCTACGCTGAGGGTACGGTCACCGATCCAATGGGCGGCGCAGGGTCAGCGCATGGTGAAAGCGGGCAAATTGTGTATCGATTGACGTTCAAGCTGCGATCGGCGCTATCCGCGGCTTTTCTGATGATGATGTTGGCCGGTGCACTGACCGGTCACTCTTGCGCTGTACAAGCCCAGGGCATATCATCGCCCGAATGGTCGATCGCGCAGACGATTCCCGAATTCGGCGATGAGACGAATCCGCCCATATTGATCGCGGATCAGAACAGAACAGTCCACGCTTTTGCAAGTCAGCAAGTTGGTGAAGGTGAGTCCCTTACTGCAATTACCTATTCTCAGTGGACGCCCGATACCGGCTGGACCAAGCCGAATGACGTTCTATTGTCACCGTTTAAGAATGAAGCGCGCGTCTTGGACGCCTATCTGGACGAACAAGGCGTCTTCCATCTGATCTTTTACGGCGGCGACAATACGGAGGCCTATCTCTACTACGCCAAAGTACACGCTTCACGGGCGGTAGATCCCCGGGCCTGGAGCCTTCCCGAGCCGATTTCCACCTCCATGGCGCCGCCCAGTGGGGTGATACTCGGGGACGAAATGGGTCGCCTCACGGTATTGAGCACGGATCGCCGGGACGGAAACGGGGTCTACGTCGTGTACTCGCAGGATCGGGGTGAAAGCTGGACGGAACCGCTGCCGATTGCCCTGACGTACACCGACAAACTGATCCCTTATGGCGTTCACGCAGCACGCGATTCAAGCGGCACGCTGCATGCAATTTGGCAGCAAGTCAACGTTTCGGGCCAGGGTAGAGGAATTTTCTATGCCCGGCAGGAGGTGGGTGAGGAGATTTGGTCGGAACCAATCGATCTTACTGCCGATGATGAGATCGTGACCGAGTTGGGCACCATGACGCCGGCCTTCCTGATCAACAATGACGAGTTGCTGGCATTCTACAACATCAACGGCAAGATCGTCCTGCGGAAATCTGCGGACGGGGGCAACACCTGGAGTGAAACGGTCCAGCTTTTTGGAAGACACATCGGCGTGAACGGTCTTCTGGCGCCCGTAGTCGACGGCCGCTATGAAGTCCATCTCTTCTTTGGGCAGCGCATTCCCGAAACGCCCGATATCCATGGCATGTGGCACAGCAACATGCGCGGCGCTATCTGGTCCGAACCAGAGCCCATCATCTCAGGACCGCAAGTCGTGGATATGCGCGGCAGCGCCGCCTTTGATCCGTACGATGCCCAGGCGGTGGCTCTGCAGGGCAATGAACTGCTGGTTACCTGGCGCTCGGATCCCGGCCTCAAAGGCAACGGCGTTTGGTTTGCGCACCAACAGATTGATGCGCCTGCGTTCGCGCTTGCACCTATTCCAGCGCCTTCGCCGACATCCGTTCCTCAGCCGGTCACGGCAGTGGCCCCTGTAGAGGCAACGGCGTTCCCAGCGCCGATCCGGCCGGCAGAGCGCTTGCCTGCACCATTGCCTGGCGCACCTGTCGCTGCGGATCAGCCCATGCTGGTCGTGATCGCCGGCCTACTGCCGGCGGGTTTGTTGTCGGCCATTATGCTGCTCTGGCTGCGCCGGGGCGTACGTACGTAAGATCGTTCCCAGACAATGCCTCGCCGGCACGGCCCAGGCTTTTTCTGGTCAACGAAAATGCTCATGGACCGGGCCGGCGAAGTTTGCGGGGGATCTGCTCTTTGCATCAGCCTGTAGTACTCACTATACACGATCCATCATGCCCACTCGACACATCGGTGTGCAGCACGGCGCATTTGTGGAGTCACTGAATGACCTTGAAATTGCGTTTCAATGAAGTCTCAAAACGATATCGGCTCGGATTGACGAGAACCAGCCTTCCAACCCTCCTGGTCGATCGTGTGGAGCAGGCGATCGGTCGTCAGCAGCGCAGCGAGCGAAAGCAGGGCGAGTTCTGGGCGCTCAAGGATGTCTCCTTTGAGTTGCACCGGGGTGAATCATTGGCCCTGATCGGTCGAAACGGCGCAGGGAAGACAACCATGCTCAAGCTCCTGGCCAATATCACGAAGCCGACGGCCGGCTCCGTGGAGACCTTCGGCCAACTCTCGGCCCTGATCGAGTTGGGCGCAGGCTTCCACCCCGATTTGACCGGTCGCGAGAACATTTTCCTGAACGGCGCCATCCTCGGGCTATCCCGCCAGGAAATCAACCGCCGCTTCGACGAAATCGTGGCCTTTGCCGAGCTCGATCAGTTTATCGATACGCCGGTCAAACGCTATTCCTCGGGCATGACCGTCCGCCTGGGCTTTGCCGTCGCGTCCTGTATCGAGCCGGACATCTTGCTGGTGGACGAAGTGCTGGCCGTGGGGGACGCTTCGTTCCAGCAGAAGTGCATGGGCCGCATCCGAAACTTGCTTGAGAACGGCACAAGCATCATTTTCGTCTCCCACAATTTTTATCTTGTGCAGGCAGTTTGCCAGCGGGCCCTCTATCTCACCCAGGGGCAGGTGCGCAGTTCCGGCCCGACTCAGGAGGTGCTCACGCTGTACGAGCAGGATCTGCATGCTGAACGGGCGCGCAAGTTTGAGCTGGGCGCAGCGGACGCCTTAGCTGATGAAGTCGGCGATATCGAAATTACCCGGGTCGAGATCCTCGGTATGGACGGAGCAGCGGGTGGGACCCCGCTCCCGAGCGACGCCGCCGCCCTGATTCGCATTCACTACAACGCCTACCGCACGCTGGGCCATGCCCACGTGTCCGTCTTCATCACCCGCTCGGACGGTCTGACCTGCTGTATGTTGCGAACGAAGCTGGACGGGTTCGATGTTTTTGTGGAACGGGGACAGGGCACTGTGACCGTGGCCCTGGAGCCTCTCCAACTGGTGAGCGGCGCCTACTTCGCCGAAGCATGGTTTCTGAACGAATCGGACTCCATGGGGATAACGACCCGTCCCGGGCGGTCGGAGTGGTTTCAGGTGCAGGGCACGGGTCTGAGCTACACGGAAACGAGCGGCATCTTCGAGCCCCGCACGCGCTGGGAACAGGCTCGGAGCAACGGCTACCAGGCCTCAGGGACAGAGATGAGTGAAGCCGTCCGCACTGCATGGACTCACAATCACGAACTTTAACCTCCTAAACTGATGACCCGACGCGATCATGACTTCGCACAAGGTGACGGTCCCTGGCAGAACGAGTCGCTCTTGACCAGCCGGCGTCGCGCCAGCAACTGTCATCCGGCATCAAAAAACCATGATCTCATCGTGCGATCAGTTTAACCAGACAGGGCTCTGTAATGTTGACACTTTCGGCAAATGTTCTCCAATCCAAAAATTTGCTGGCCGCATGGACGGGGCGAATCATCCGGGCCCGCTATCAGCAGTCCCTGCTGGGCTGGCTTTGGGCCGTCCTCCAGCCGGCGGCCCAAGTGGCGATTTTCTCGGTCGTCTTTACGCTGTTTGTGCCGGTTGAAACGGGTGACATTCCCTATCCGGTCTTTTCATACGTGGCGGTAGTGCCGTGGGCATTTCTCGCCTCCTCCCTCCCAGATATGGCCGATTCACTGGTGGCCAACATGGGTCTCGTCACGAAGATCTACTTTCCGCGTGAGGTCTTGCCGGTTGCCGCCATGCTGGCGCGTTTGATTGATTTTGGCATCGCGGCCCTTCTGTTGGTAGTCCTGATGCTCATCTATGGCATGCCCTTCTTCGTCATGGGCTGGCTTTTTGTGCCAGTCATTTTGGGCATTCAGGTGGCATTGATTTTGGGCCTGGGGCTGGCATGCGCAGCGCTGAATGTATTTTTCCGGGACGTGCGGTCGCTGCTGGTTTTGGCCCTACAGCTCTGGTTCTACGCGTCGCCCATTATCTATCCGGTAACCATGGTGCCGGAGACTTTGCGACCCTTTTACTTTCTGAACCCCATGGCCGGCGTCATCGAGGCATATCGGGATGTGTTGCTCTATGGCCGCATGCCGGGTACATATCTAGTACCCTCAGCGCTCGTTGCCATCTGTGTCTTTGTGTTGGGGTATTGGTATTTCAAACGCGTTGAGTTCCAGTTCGCAGACATCGTCTAGGCCAGACATATTTCAATGAACCGACCCAAAGTCAGCGTCATCATTCCAACATACAACGGCATGACATACCTGGGCGCGACCATCGAAAGCGTGTTGGCCCAAACGTTTGCCGATTTCGAATTGATCGTCGTCAACGATGCCTCGCCCGATCGTACGGATGAGGTGGTTGCTCAGTTTCACGACCCACGTATCGTCTATCTGACCCACGATCAAAACCAAGGCGCGGATGTCGCACGCCATACGGGGCTTGCCAGGTCATCAGGTGAATTAATCGCCTTTCTGGACCAGGATGACCGCTTTCATCCAGACAAGCTGCGGGCTCATGTCGAGCTCTTTGCTGCACGTCCCGACGTGGACTTTGGCTACAATGATCGGTTCGAGCTTGATTTTTCCGCTGAAAGCATTCGCGATCTCTGGCGACCGCCAGCCGACATTTCGCTGGCGGACCTGGTGCTCTGGTTTCCGATTGCCCCCAGTGACGTAGTGCTGCGTCGGGAGTGGGCGCAGCGGATTGACCTGCTTGGCGGCAGTCTTTCCTGGTGCGGCGGTGAAATCGTCTTCTTTGGTGAGCTCTACCTGGCGGGATGTCGCTTTGCCAAGATCCCGCGGGCGTTGAATTACCGACGCCATCACTCGCAGCGGATCATCCGGGACCTTATCGGCGGTTGTGAATCGGAGATCTACGCACAACGAAAAATCTTCACGGACCCGCGCTGCCCCGAGGAAGTCAGAACCTTGCAGCCCGTCGCCCACGCCAATCTCTACATGTTCTGGGCGTACCGGGCGCTGGCGCAACACGAGACGGAAATCGGTCGGGAGTTCGTGCGGGAAGCCGTCCGCCAGCGACCCTCTATCGTCCAGGGGATGCCGGGAGCGTTGGTCGAGCATTTCATGATCAATGCCATCGACGATGAGACCCTTGATCATGAAGCCTTGCTGGGCGACCTCTTCGATCAGCTGCCGCCGGAATTGGCCGATCTGAACCGCCATCGCCGTTGGGTTGGGGCACGCGGTTATGTACTCAAAGGCATACGCGCCATCATCTGGGATCGCCCCGGTGATGGTGCTCGGCACTTCAAAAAAGCGCTCGAGCTGCATGCCGATATTGATGACAGGTTGCTCGAGGAATTGACCTATAAGCTGCTGGGCTACGAGGCGGAATTCGGTCCTGAGCCGACCCAGCGAATTATTCAGGACCTACTTCCATATCTGGAGGCCCTCGACGGCTGGCCCGGCCTGCGTACGCTGCGAGGCCGGATGGCAACGGCTCGTGCGTTTCAGCGCTACGCGGCAGGCCACCATGGAGACGTACCCGCCTCCGTATTTAGCGCGGTCATCGCCGATCCCCGCCAGCTGACCAACCGGGGAATGCTGTCGATTCTGGCCCGTTCTACCGTCGGCAGCTGGATACATTTCGGTGTTGAACCGGGCTAATTCAACCATAGCCCAAACAGAGAAAGCCGACCATCCGATGAGTAGTGACGGCAAGCTCAATGTGGTTTTGCTCGCCCTGACCGGTTTCGGCAATCCGGTCCTGAATGCATTACTGGACGACGATCGCTGCCGGGTCAGCGCTGTCTTCACGGTCAAGTACAAGGATCCATTTCCCTATTATCCCGAGCAACAGTTGGGCGATCTATGCGCGGCGCGGGACGTCTCGTGCCACTTCAACGTGAAGGTCGGCAGTTCCGAGGGTCTCGCCCTGCTGTGGGCCTATGCGCCGGATCTGATCCTGGTGGCGACCTTCAAGCAGATTCTGTCGGGTGAGGTACTGGGGATACCGCGGCTGGGTACGGTGAACCTACATCCATCACTGCTGCCCCGGTATCGCGGACCGTGTCCCACGAATACGGCATTATTAAACGGTGATTGCGTGACGGGCGTTACCGCCCACTATGTGACCGAAGCGTTGGATGAAGGCAACATCCTGCTACAGAAATCGGTCGCCATTGCTGAGACCGACAACGATGGACGACTGCGTAGGAAGCTAGCGCTGCTTGCGGCCGAGACGGTGCCCGAGGTGATCACAATGCTGTCCGAACCAACGGCACCCATCGGAATCATGCAGGACCATTCGCTCGCTACCCCCGCGCCAAGGCCGCGACCCGAGGACGGCTATGTAGAATTGG
>CAYZLP010000051.1:0-12969 GCA_964478635.1 uncultured Caldilineaceae bacterium | reverse complement strand
TGCACCAGCCGCGGGACGTCCACATAGAGGCGCGTGGAGCCCATGGGGCTGCCGGTGATGGTACGGCCGAAGGTAATGTGATGGGCGTCGACTGAGAAGAGCACTTCATCATTTGCCGGCATCCCCACAATGACGGCTGTACCGCCCTGGCGCACCATTGCCACACCCTGCTCGATGGCCCGAGGACTGCCCACGGCGATAAAGGCGTAGTCAGCGCCCAGACCCGTCATCTCCAACACGCGCTGCACCGCATCTTCGGAGCGGCCGTTGATGGTGTGGGTGGCGCCGAAATCTCTGGCCGCGGCCAGCTTGTTGTCCAGCAGGTCGACGGCAATGATGCGCGCCGCGCCAGAGAGGACGGCACCCTGCACCGCGTTGATCCCCACGCCGCCCGCGCCGATGACGACCACGGTGCTGCCCGTCTCCACCTGGGCCGTGTTGACCACCGAACCCAGCCCGGTAATGACGCCGCAGGCAAGCAGCGACGCGCTCTCCAGCGGAATCTCCTCAGGGACGACAACAACCTGGGATTGATCGACGACGGCATATTCGGCAAAGGTGGCACAGCGGATGCCGTGACGAATCGGTGCGCCAGCTCGGTTGCGGATGCGACTCTCACCGTCCAGCGGGAAGACCTTCTTGCAGTTGTAGGGCCGGCCGATCGTACACATAAAGCACTCGCCGCACTGCCGCAACAGTGACACGACCACATGGTCACCGGGCGCAACCCGGGTCACGCCCGGCCCGATCTCCGTGACGACGCCGGCCGCCTCGTGACCGGCAATAACGGGCACGGTTCCACCCCAGCCGCCCTGGATCTCATGCACATCGCTATGGCAGATGGCGCAGGCGGCAATGCGGACTTTGACTTCTCCGCTTTGGGGCGGATCGAGGGTTACCTCTTCGACTGACAGAGGTTGGCCAAATTCGTAACAGATGGCGGCTTTCATGGTTTGCGGCATGAGTGCTCCGAATGAGCTACAAGTGTCAATAGGTCAAGACGCCCGGTATCCGGGTGCGGATGCGATAGATCGATGACGAAGCAGTAATGTACAGGCTCTGGAGGTCATCACCAAAAACGAAATTGGCCGTATGTTCGGGCATGCGGATCACGCCCAGACAGACGCCGGCCGGATCGAAGAGATGGATGCCCCCCGGCCCGCAGCAATAGACATTCCCGGCCGTGTCGACCTTCATGCCGTCGGGTACGCCCTTGCCCTCGCCAACGGTCTCGGCCCAGACGCGACCGTTGGCTAGAGTGCCGTCCGGCGCAACGTCAAAGATCCGGATGTGGAAACGCGCCGTGTCGTTGACGAACAGCTGGCGCTCGTCCAGGGAAAAGCAGAGGCCGTTGGGCTTGTCAAAATCGTCAACCAGCAGCGTGAGCGTCCCGGAAATGGCATCCAGGCGATAGACGCCGCGGACCGGCTGGCCGGGCTCCCGCGGCACGCCGTAATAGGGGCTACGACCCGACAGCGGATCGGTGAAGTAAATCGCGCCATCTTGCTTAACGACGATATCGTTGGGGCTATTCAACTCACTGCCTGCGAAATGGCTGGCCAACACCTCATAACCAGCCTCCGCGCCATCCTGTAGCAGCGTACGGCTGACGCGGCTGGTGGCGTGCTCGCACGTGAGCAAGCGTCCCTGCGGGTCCAGGGTATTGCCGTTGGCCATGTTGCTTTGCGCGCGAAAAACCGTCAACGCGCCGTCGGGTTGCCAGCGATAGAGCTTGCTGCCGACAATGTCGCTAAAGAGCAGATAAGCTTCGGTCGGATGCCAAACCGGGCCTTCCGTAAACTCGAAACCCGAGACGATTCTGGTCAAACCCGCGTCGACGTCGAGCAGATCGTGAATACATGCATCGCGCACGTCAAGTTCCATAAAACACCTCGTTATGTCAATGGTCTCCCGCCATCCACCGGAATGATGGCTCCGGTGGTATGGGGAAGATAGGCGGCCACCGCCACGGCTGCTGCGCCCACGTCGCCCGGTTCGGCCAGGCGCTTGAGGGGGGTTGCGTCAACCTGTTCCTGGCGCCAGGACGGGTCAAAACTGCGGGCATAATCGCCATCCACCAGGCCCGGCGCCAGCGCCACCACGCGGATCTTGGGGGCCAGCACACGGGCCAGGGACAGCGTCATCATGTTGAGCGCAGCCTTGGATGCGCAGTAGGCCACGTTGGAGCCGTAGCCGGTAGCCCCGGCTATGGACGACATGTTGATGACCAGACCGCCGTCGCCCGCCTCCAGCAGCGTACGGAACGCGCGCACCGTCGCAAAGGCGCCGCGCCAGTTGACCCGGAAGATGCGATCGATGGTTTCGTCGTCCAGGCCGTCCAGATCGTCGTGGGCGACGTACCGGGTAACGCCGGCGTTGTTGACCAAAATGTCGACACGTCCGCAGCGTTCCCCCACCTGTTCCGCCAAAGCGGCAAGCGACGCGCTCTCTTCGACCGAAGCCTGGGCGACCCAGTGTCCGGTGCCGGGCAGCGCGTCGGCCAATGCGATGGCCCGATCTGCGCTCTGGTGATAGGTGATGACGACCGTGGCGCCGGCTTGGGCCAGACTCTGACAGACCCCGGTGCCAATGCCGCCCGCGCCGCCGGTGACGACGGCAATTCGATCTTGGAGAGGATATGGATTCAAGTTGATACTCCTTCCTGGTTGTACCGCCGTAACCTTCAGAGCATGTTTCACCGCACGGGCGCGCCGCCGCGTCGATCGGAGAAATTGACCGCAAATGGTCCATCTAGACGTTATGGAAGGCCTCGTTTGACTATGCGAAGTTTGCCATTTTCGAACCCAACGCCTACGCCGGCGGCCCGGGTCGGGTCGATTTGCGCTCGATCAGGCGGCCCGGGATCAGTTGGATTTTGAACGGTGGTTCGTCGCCCGCCAGGACCGCTTGCAGCACACTCAAGGTCGCATCGATCATGCGATTGACGGGCTGGCGCATGGTCGTCAGTTGATAAGCCGACCAAGCCGCCATGGGAATGTCATCAAAGCCGACCACCGCCAGATCCTCCGGCAGGGACAGGCCCAGATCACGCGCGCAGTCGATGGCACCGAGGGCCACAATGTCCGCGGCACAGAAGAGCGCATCGGGCGGCTCAGCCCCGGTCAGGAGTTCCTCTGCGGCCCGATAGCCGGCATCGTAGCTGTAGGCCCCCTGGGCATAGGCCACCTGGGTGAAACCCCGTTCGCGCAGGCGCTCGAAGAATCCGCGCTCCCGATCCCGGTTGGTCGACGTCGTGGGGTTGCCCGCAATGAAAGCCGGCCGCCGGTGGCCCGTATCGAGCAGCAAATCGGCAACTTTGCGCGCCCCCTCCACATTGTCGCAACAGACGGCATAGGCGCTGGAATCCGGGACATAGCGGTTGAAAAGAATCACCGGCGTTCCGTCCCGGCTGCACTCTTCCGCCATGGCCGAAGAAAGCGTTGTCGAGGTGATGATCAGCGCATCCACCCGATACTGCAGGACGAGCGGTAGAATGTCGTCCACATCCTGATCGGGCGCAGCCGAGAAGAGCAAGACCTGCCGGCCCTCTTGCTGCAGGCGCTCGGTGAACTTCTCCAGCACGTAGGGATAGAAGGGACTGGTCATGTTGGCCATCACCAGCCCAATGATGTTGGTGTTCCGGGTGATCAGGCTGCGCGCGATGGCATTGGGCCGATAGCCCAGCTCACTGGCCGCCGCCAGGACGCGCGCCCGGGTCTCCTCGGCCACGGCCTCGCCGCTGAAGGTGCGTGACACGGTCGATTGGGAGACGCCGGCCCGTTTGGCGACGTCGATGGAGGTGACGCGTCGGGTAGTCATGAGCGATTCATCGTGAATTGACGATTGTCAATAA
Source organism: uncultured Caldilineaceae bacterium (assembly GCA_964478635.1). Lineage (GTDB taxonomy): Bacteria > Chloroflexota > Anaerolineae > Caldilineales > Caldilineaceae > JAGRCP01. The sequence continues at coordinate 9,116 of CAYZLP010000051.1, read as the reverse complement.
TCAATTGTCAATTGTCACCCGCCGTAGCGGCGGACGCGTAGGTCGGCCTGGGCTTTGTGGCCCCAGAAATTCTCGATGGCGCACAGGCGAGAACCCACTTCGCCGATGAGGGCGCTGGCTTCGGGCGTGCACTCTTGATAGGTGACGGTTTTGATGAATTTGCCGACCCAGAGACCGCCGGTATAGCGAGCGGCCAGGCGGGTGGGCAGGGTGTGATTCGTGCCGATGACCTTGTCACCGTAGGCCACGTTGGTTTCGGGGCCGAGGAAGAGCGCGCCATAGTTGGTCATATGCTCCAGGAAGTAGCGCGGGGTTTCGGTCAGCACCTCGACGTGCTCGGAGGCAATCTCGTCGGCCACCTGCACCATCTCCTCCACCGAATCGACCACGATGACTTGACCGTAATCTTGCCAGGCCACGCCGGCGATATCGGCCGTCTCCAGCGTTTCCAGCTGGCGACCAATCTCGACCAGGGTCTCTGCGGCCAGCTTTTCACTCGTTGTCAGCAGGACCGCAGGCGAAGTCGGACCGTGTTCGGCCTGGCCCAGGAGATCGGTCGCTACCATTTCGGCGTCGGCCGTCGCGTCGGCGATAACCAGCACTTCGGTCGGTCCGGCCAGGAGATCGATGCCCACCCGACCGAAGAGCTGACGCTTGGCCTCGGCCACGTAGGCATTGCCCGGGCCGACCAGCATGTCCACGGGCTGGATCGTCTCGGTGCCCAGGGCCATGGCCGCGATGGCCTGGACGCCGCCCAGGATGTAGATTTCATCCGCGCCGCCCAAGTGCATGGCGGCAATGGTCGCGGCCGGCAGTTCGCCTCGAATTGGCGGCGTGCAGGCTATGACCCGGGGGACACCGGCAACCTTGGCCGTCAGCACGCTCATGTGGGCCGATGCGACCATGGGGTAGCGCCCGCCGGGCACATAGCAGCCCACGCTGTTGACCGGGATGTTCTTGTGGCCCAGGGTGACGCCGGGGAGGGTTTCGACCTCGATGTCCAACAAAGCGGCACGCTGCTTCTGGGCGAAGTTGCGCACCTGGGCCTGGGCAAACTCGATGTCTTCGATCACCTGGGACGGCAACGACGCCATTACGTCGTCGATCTGCGCTTGTGAAAGGCGGAAGGACTTGGGCGACCACTGATCGAACCGCGCCGACAGCTCGCGCACCGCAGCATCGCCCCGGGTCTTCACGTCATCCAAGATTCCTTCGACCGTTGCCCGTACCTGGGCATCGGCCTCCACCCGTTCCTCTTCCGTCTTGCCGGTTTTGAGATAGCGTTTCATGGTATGTGTATGCTCCGGATTGAAAAGAAGTAGGGAGATTGCGAGACTGGGAAATGTGAGCCGTGAGCTTCGCGCAATCACTCAATCGCTCGATCCCCTGGTCCCCCAATCTCTCCGTCCCTCAGCCAAAATCACCCATTCGTTTTCCATAGTCGCGCGCTGGCAATATCCGCGCCAGCGCGCATGGCCCGCAGCTTGGCCCAGCAGATGCTGGGATGGACCGCGCCGAAGCCGGCGAAAGTGCCGAAGCCGCAGTCGCTGCCGGCCATGACCCGATCCCGGCCGACGATGGCAGCGAAGCGCTCAATGCGTTCGGCCACCAGTTCGGGATGTTCCACGAAGTTGGTGGTCGTGTCGAGAACGCCGGGCACAAGAACCTTGTCGTCGGGGATCTCGGCCTCAGCCCAGACCTTCCACTCATGGGCGTGACGCGGATTGGCCCCCTCGAAGAGAATCGCCTGGGGCTTGGCGCGCATGACGATGGGCATGACTTTTTCCAGGGCGATGTCATGGTGATGGGGCCCCTCGTAATTTCCCCAGCAGAGATGCATGCGCACCCGGTCGGCGGGCACGTTACGCAGCGCGTAATTCAGGGCTTCCACCTGTCGTTCGGCCTGGATCAGGAATTCCTCATCGGTGGCGTCCCGAAAGCGGATATGGCGGCCCATGGCCAAGTCGGGGCAGTCGATCTGCAGCAGTAGACCGGCGGCCACGATCTTCTCGTACTCCACTTGCATGGCCTCGGCCAGCGCCTGGAGATATTCCTCATCGGTGGCGTAATACTCATTCGGTTGAAAGACGGCAATGACGCCGGGCGAGGCCGAATTCATGAACGCCTCGGGCGCGCCTGCAGCGGCGGCAGCCGCGTTGAGGTTGTCGATATCTTTGTCCAGCGAGGAGAGATCCTTGACCGCAATCGGACCGCGGCAGATGGGACGATGGTATTGGGGCGTCCCCCCCTGCTCGGCCAAACGACGTTTGAAATCGGGGAAATCGTCCAGATCTTTGGGCGTGGCCCGGGGGGCGTCACCGATTTCGAAGCCGGTCAGGCGGTGGCGGATGTAGGTGGCATAGCTGATCTTGCTCATTTCGCCATCGCTGACCACGTCTACGCCGCTCTCCACCTGGCGCCGCACAACATCACCCACGGCATCCTGCATGACAGTGTCATATTCGGCCCGGTCGGCCAGCTCACCCCGATCTTCGGCGAAGAGCTGGTCGACCACGGGCTGGGGTCGGGGCAGGCTGCCCACATGGGTGGTGAGAATCTGGTCGGTGCTGTGGCGCATGATTTAGACCTCGGCCTCTGCGACGGCTTGCTGGAGTTGTTCGAGCATGGAAGCTTTCAGATCGGGATAGTTGGCAGGGGGAACCATCCGGCCGCTTTCGTCGGCCTCGAAGCCGTACTCGGCCGCCGCTTTGACCACTTGCGGTGCCCAGTACGGATCCTTGCCGGTAAAGACGGTATGCGGATCGAGGACGGCGAAGCCCCAGGCCGGTTGATCACTCACGACCTCAAAGCCGCGCCAGAGTCCGGGCGGTAGGGAGATCATGTCCCACTTGCCCAGAATCGCTTCACCCTCCGGTTCGCCGGCTGGATCGTTGCCCCAATAAAAACGCCACTCGCCGCTGAGAATCAGAAACATCTCCACATAATCGTGGGTGTGATAAGCGGGACCATTACCGGGCGGCGCGCAGAACATGCCGATTTGAAATTTATGGGGCACGTCGAGCAGGGGCGAATATTCGGCGTTCTCGCTGGCCGTATCGCCGATTACGGCATAGTTCATGCGGTGATGGCCGGGGATGATGCTGTCGATAAACATCAAGGGAATGGGATGCTGCTTGACATCCTCGAAGCGAATCACGCGCTGCATCATCTCGTGATTGGTGATTTTGGGGTGGTTCATCTGGCTGCCTCCTGGATACGATTCGAACCTCGGATGCGTATTCAACGGCGGAGCAAAACGGGTAGAATCGCGGCCATCCTGTGGCCAAACATGGCTTTTTTGCTCCCAAACGTCAATGTCAGCGCGTATGATATGAATACGTATGCAGACTATATTACAGATGGAAGGACGTTGTCAAACTGAAACGCGACGGGGCGGCAGTTCTCAGTTCGAGCCAAATCCGCGGATTTGGCTCGAACTGAGACAACATGAACGCCGCATTCACCCCGAGCAATGAAAACGGACCATTTTCAGAGCAGAACTGCCGCAAAATTTTCTAGCATCTTGTATTGAAGATCTAGTTATGCTACACTGAGGCTAGGTCACTCGACACGGCGCAAACTAAGAACAGAGTATCTTTCCTCACACACCATGTCACCTTAAGCGAGAGCTACAGAAATATTGACTCGCCGATTTTCCATAGAGCGGCATTCGTTCTCAGCGCGAATCATGGCTTTCTATGCCTGTGCGCTGTTTGAGGAACGCATGCCAGAAGGGGAGGTGCCTATCGCATCAGCAATATCTGAATAGTGAGGCCTGTGATATTGCCGACCCTATGTGCCATCTGGGTAGAACCCAGGGTGGTGTCGTCCTCAACTTCACAAATTCCGCAGGGTAGCGCCCTAGACTGAAAGCGCTACGAGATCATGGTTTCTGCTCAAGTACCCGTCGCTTTTGCAAGTCATGTGCGAATCGGCGGCCCATGGGCTGCCGCGGTCAAAAACGTGCCGGCTAGATGATCAAGATTGAAGCGAATGATCCCATATTGCCGCCGATTTGGCCTATGTGCTTTCGATTTCGCACCCCATCGCACCAACTTCATATTCGAGGAGAATACTATGCAACGCAACGAAGCAGAATGCAGAGTTGGCCTCCGTAAAAGGATGATTCCAGGCCTGGCCGCCTTATTGATGTTGTGCACGATTGTCATGACAGGCTGCTCGGCCCAACCCGTCGAAGGACCAATTTTGTGGCAAGAAAAAGAGCCCGGCGTCAACATGGGCGTCTTTGATGATCACGACGCCATGTGGACGAGCTACCGCCTACCGCCAAACTACAAGCCCACCGGCAGCATCTACGAAGGCGGTCTACCGCTGAACATCTCGCCAGAGGAAATCGAAGCGCTCCAAGAACAGGGGCCCGCTGCCTACAAGAATCATGAGAAATTCTATTTCGGCCCCAACCCCTTCGCAGTCAAACAGTTGACAAAACGTGAAAACGCCCTGCTGAAGGGTGAGGAAGTGAGTGCGGCGGATTTTGGCGACGACGAGTTTCTCGGTCAACCGCAGAAAAACTACCTCGCCCTTGTCGTAGAGTACGATCCGCCGGGCGGTAGCCAGACCATCGAGCGGGATTATCCCGTTGATCCTGCCGATCCCAGCCTTGGATGCAGCGTTCAATCGTTCACATTTGGTTCGCTCTTCCTGGGAGACGATCCGCCGCCCACCGAGGGCATCGACAACTTCAGCTTTTACAAAGCCGATCTTACGCTTGATGATTACCGTTCGGCCATCTTTGGCACGGGTCCGGATGCCGGCTACGGCGTCGTGCGTCCCGATCTCGGCGGGATCGATCTCTCCGGCTACTCGCTAAACAATTACCTGCTGGAGATGAACCCGCCGGACGCCCCCTATACGACCTCCGGCGATATTCTGCCCGAAAGCGTCATCTTGCCGAATGCACAGGAATATTATGGTGCGGCCGTCTACAGTGAAGATGAAGAGGGCAATTGCGTTGCGCCGACGTTCAGCGATGCGCGTTATGGGGAACACATTTTTGACGTGCTTGATGCCATTACGGCCAAGTATGATGGCGACGCCACAATCGACTGGAGTCAGTTCGACGCCGATGGAGACCAAATTGTTGATCTCCTAGCCGTGATTCATGCTGGCAATGGCTTCCAGGAAGGCGGCGGCGAAGATCGTTTGTCCACTAGCAGCAGCGGCTTCATTGAGCCCCAGCAGATTGTCGGGTTCACCACACCCGAGGATGACAGCGACGATTACTTCGTTTTAGGCTTCAACATCAATCCGGAGCAGCTTGATGTCGGGGCCGTTCAGGAGGAGTTTGAACACCAATTTGGTATTCCTGACTTCTACAGCACTGATCTCAACAATTCCAACGCCTGGTGGACGTCCCATTCATCGGGCGTTTGGGGAGGTGAGCTCGGTGCCACACGACCCATGGGTTCCGGTTTGTACGCCTCCTGGATCCTGGGGCGCAAGACTCCCATGATCTACGAGTGGAACGATCCGGCGCTTCTGGCCTATGGCGTGGAAACGGGCATGGAGGCGGAGAAAGGTATCACGTTGAAGCTGGGCCGGGCTCGGGCCACGCCTGCGGACGCGCAAGATGGTGCCATCATCCGTCTACCCCAAGTGGAGATTGACATACCAAACCAGGCGGGTGATGGAATCGGCTGGTGGTCGGACACAGGCGACCTGCTCGACAATCGGGTCTACCGTGATTTCGACCTCACGGGAGCCACTGGTCAGGTCATTTTCTCCTTTGATGCCCAGTGGGACATCGAACAAGATTGGGACTATGGTCTGATCCAGTTCTCAATCGACGGGGGTGAAACCTGGGAGTGGCCCCAGGACATGGACGGCGTCCTCACAGACCAGGATCCCAATGATGTAGGCGTCGTTGAGCCGGGTATGCGGTGGGGACTGACCGGCCAGGGCGAAGGAAACCTGCGCTGGGACCTATCGGACTACAGCGGCGAGAACGTGACGATCATGATTCGCTACCTGACTGATGTCGCCGTCGCCAATCCGGGCTACCAGGTTGACAACCTTCTCCTGGTCGACGACAGCGGTACGATCTATGAAAACGATCTGGAAGAAGACTTCAGCGACTGGACCAATGAGGGGTGGGTAGTCGTGCCCCTGGCCCAGGCGTTTGAACGTTACTATTTGCTCGAGTATCGCGTGGCGAATGGTTTCGATGAATCGCTGAATAATCCGTACTGGATCAACTATAGCGCCGATGACGGACCTGATGTGCGTGTGGATCGGTTGCCGGCCACGGATGAGGTGTTGATCGTCAGCTATCGCGACCAATCCCAGGGATTCGACTACACGCTCAGCGATGCAACCATCTCAGGCAATTCGCTTGGCGCCAAGTTCGGGCACCTGGTCGTGGATTCCCATCCATTCCCGCAGATGTGGGATGTACTGGATGCCAATCGTGACGAACTTGTAGGCCGAAATATGAGCGGGCGAATTATGCCAGGCGATGCAGGCTTTGGCCTGAACGAGACCGAAGCCTGGTCGGCCAGCTATGAGTTCGATCCGGAAACCGGCGAAGCGACGCCGCCCAACACGTGGGATAGCCGGCCGGCCGTGGCCGCCTTCCACGACAGCTATGGCTACACGCCCGGCCTCTTCTTCTCGCCGGATACGGGCTTTGTCTACTTCTGGGATGAAGGTGCAAGTGCGGTCCTCCCAACGCGCGGCGTTTACTCAACACCGATTACCGACACGGACGGCGAACCGCTCGAAGCACTGTACGGCGCGACGGTTGCCGGCTTCCCCCTCGGGACCGGCAATCCAGGCGACGATCATGTGCATTATGGGCTCCATGTCGAGGTGCTGAGCAGCACCGATGAATATGCTATGGTTCGGATCTGGAACCGGCCCTACGAGGCTGAGATCTTGGCCACGATCGATGTGAAAGGCAAGACAACCTTCTATGTGGAAGAAAACATCGGCGGTGCGCTGGAGATGCCATACTTCGTAGTAAGCTTGCCGGAGGGCGCCACCTACGTTGCCGATAGCGCCTTTGGCGGATTCATGCCCGTCGGCGGCGAGACCATGGAGGAAGCCCTGGCCGCGGCGCAGAGCGGGCTCCGTGCGGCCCAGGCCAATGAGGTAACCCATCTGGTCTGGACCGGCGCCACCATCGGCACCGGGAAAATGGCCGAGATGGGCGGCTTCGAAGTAGAGACTGCGGACCGCGACGCCGTCGCCTATATGTATGATCTCTACCGCGAAGGCAACAGTTTCGTGCAGCGGGGGAGCGTGAAGCCAATGTTCGACGGCAATCAACTGCTGTTCCCGATTATCCGGTAATTGGTTGCAGCTTCGTCACGCTCGGCAATCAGGCAAGTGGCCGGATGAGACGGTCTGAATTCGCCCACTAACTGAAGGCCAACCAGGGAGTCCGGCCCTTGAGGTCGGGCTCCCTGCTATTTATCGCGCGGTACAGCGTACAGGAGATCCACATACCGTTTGAGGAGTTCGCGCACCACGCCCCGCAGCGGGAGGCCCGCGGCCAAACCGTAGACCGGCGCCATGCCGGTTTCGGCGGAAGGATTGGCCTTTACCTGCGCGACGGACGCGCGCAGGTCTTCGATGAAGCGCTGGGCGACGCCGGGCTGGGTATGGCGCAGGGTCACGGCAATATGGACGGCCGGCGGATGGTGGAGCCCGTTGAGGCTCCAGCCCCGCTCGCCCATCCGGGCCATAATCTCGAATATGTTCAGCGTGGGCGAATCGAAGGCGATGACCCAGAGCGGATCGCCCAACACCCGCAGTTCGGGGATGTTTTCGATGTGCGCGCGCATAAAGCGGGCAGCGGCCAGAATCCGGGCGGTGGCCTGCAGATAGCCCTCCTCGCCAATGGCGATCATGGCCGCCCAGCAGGCCGCACTCAAACCGCCGGGGCGGCTGCCGGCCAGCGTCGGCGAGAAATAGAGGCCGCCCGGCCACTCGGCGGCGGTGAAGTATTGGTACCGGCGCAAGACCTTGCCCCGGTATAGCACGACCGAAGTCCCCTTGAGGGCATAACCGTACTTGTGGGTGTCGACCGACATGGAGGTCACACCCGGGACGCTGAAATCAAAGGGCGGAACGGGCGCGCCGAGTCTGGCGGCAAAGGGCAGGATAAAGCCGCCCAGACAGGCATCGACGTGCAGGCCGACGCCGTGGGCTTGGGCGACGACGGCCAGCTCGCCAATCGGATCGATCACCCCGTGGGGAAAAGCGGGCGTCGAACCAACCAGGGCGATCGTGTTGCGGCCGACGGCGCGCCCCATGGCGGCCACATCAGCCCGGAAATCCGACCCGACCGGCACTTTGACCAACTTGATATCGAAATAGCGGGCGGCTTTGTCAAAGGCAGCATGGGCCGTCGTCGGCACGACTATTTCGGGCTTGTTGATGCCCCGCTCGGCCCGCGCTTGCTCCCGATAGGCCAACATGGCCAGGAGAATGCTCTCGGTGCCGCCTGAGGTTACGGTCCCGACTATCTCGTCGCCCGTCTTGGCGGCGCCCAGCATGGTCGCGGTCATGGCTACGATCTCGGCTTCGAATTTGACCGTGCTCGGCCAGACGTCGGCGTGTAGGGGATTGCTCTGAGAATGAAGTGCGTAGGCTTCGTTCAGAAAGGCGATATGGGCCGGATCGCCGTGATAGACGGCGCCCGAGACTTGCCCGGCGGCCCATGTGCCCGCCTCCTGCTCGGCAAATGTTCGCAGTTCGGCCAGCACATCCCCGGCATTTTGACCGGTAGCAGGCAGCATGGTGTGGTTGACATGTTCCCGGCGGTAGGGCTGCAGCCCATCTGCCGCATCTGCCAGGATCGCACTATACTGGCGCTCGAGATAGGCCTGCAGGGGCGGCAGACGTCTGAGCAAGCTTTCCAGCCACGCCACGAAGCCCGGCGGCAGGCGGTTGAGTAGTTCAAGCATCAGATCACCCGTTAAGCTTGGCGTAGAGCTTACGATTTTGCTTGTATAGCTCCATGAAGTGCGCAAATTGCTCATCATACAGCGTACGGTGAGCAGGGTCAGGCGTATAGGTCCGCCTGATCGGGACCTGGCGGCCGATCTCATCCAGTGTGATATAGCCCAGGCCGGCCGCGCCCAAAAGACCTG
>CAYZLP010000050.1:0-12977 GCA_964478635.1 uncultured Caldilineaceae bacterium | reverse complement strand
GAGAGCAACACGGCGTCGACACCGACCACGGCATCGAAGGCGTCGGAGATGTTGCTGATGGCCTCGGCACCGACAATGCCCAGGCCAATGCCGATCATGCCGCCCAGGACGGCCAGGGTCACGGCTTCGATGAGGAACTGCAGCAGCACGTCCCGCCGTTTGGCGCCCACCGCCTTGCGCAGGCCGATCTCCCGGGTCCGCTCCGTCACGCTGACCAGCATGATGTTCATGATCCCGATGCCGCCGACCAGCAGACTGATACCGGCGATGGCGCCCAGAAAGATGGTGAGCGCACCCAAAATGTCGCCAAAGACCGAAATGATGTCGCTCTGGCTGAGTATGCTGAAATCGTCGTCATCCAGATAGCTGATGCCTCGCCGCTCGCGCAGCAGGGCCGCGATCTCATCCTGGGCATCTTGCATCCGCTCGCCGTCCAGCACCGAGACATAGATCACGCTCAAAACGTAGTCGCCGCTCAAGGTTCGTTGCCGGAAAAGGCGGTCCTGGGCCGTGGTCAGGGGAATGAAGACCGAATCGTCCAAGTCACCGCCGGGACCGCCGCCTTTCTCCTCCATGACCCCGATGACGCGGAAGGCCAGGTTGTTCAGAGTCACGCTCTGGTCGATGGGGTATTCGCCCGGCTCAAAAAGCTCCTGGTAGACATTCTGACCCAGGACGATGACCCGGGCCCGCTCTTCAAAATCCTGCTCCGTCAAGAAGCTGCCCTCGACCGGCTGCCAGTTGCGCACGTCGGGAAAGGTGGGCGTCACCGCGCTGACCGACGCGCGGATGCTGCGCCGATCGCGGCTGGCATCGGCACCGGCAGAGAACTCGCCGGCCACGGCCCGGACGTTGGTCATCAGTGCCGTATCGCTCAGGGCATCCAGATCCTGGAGCGTAAGGGGATCGATGCTGTCACCCGCGGACTGACCGTCGCCGAAGCGGCCCGGCGCCACGAAGAGCAGGTTGCTGCCCAGGCTCGTGAACTGGTCGGCCACATATTTCTCGACGCCGCGCCCGATGGACATGAGGGCAATGACTGCCCCCACGCCGATGATGATGCCGAGCATGGTCAAGATGCTGCGCAATTTGTTGGCGGCAAGGGCCCGCATGGCGATGCGCAAAGATTCGAAGAACTTCATGCTTTCACCTCCTCGCGCTCGATGAGGCCGTCCCGAATATGGACGATCCGGTGACAGTAGGCTGCAGTTTCCGGGTCGTGAGTCACGAAGACGATAGTGATGGCCTGCTCCCGATTGAGCGCGGCAAAGAGCTCCATGATCTCCTGACTTGTCTGGGTATCAAGGTTGCCGGTCGGCTCATCAGCCAGGATCAGCGACGGTTGGTTGACAAGGGCCCGGGCCACGGCCACGCGCTGCTGCTGGCCGCCCGAGAGTTCGTTGGGCTTGTGGTCCAGCCGATCGCCCAGGCCGACCAGTTCCAGGGCCTCGGTGGCCCGCGTCCGCCGGGTGCGCCGGCTCACACCGGCATAGATCAGGGGCAGTTCGGCGTTGGCCATAGCCGACGTCCGCGCCAGGAGATTGAAGCTCTGAAAGACGAAGCCGATCTTGCGGCAGCGAATCTCGGCCAGCGCGTTGTCGTCGAGATGGCTCACATCAATGCCGTCCAGATAGTAACTGCCGGCCGTGGGCACGTCCAGACAGCCGATTATGTTCATCAGGGTCGACTTGCCGCTGCCGCTGGGTCCCATAATCGCCAGCATCTCGCCGGGATAGATGTCGAGATCCACGCCGCGCAGGGCCCTCACCTCTACGTCGCCCATCTGGTAGACTTTGGTGATATCGCGCACGGCAATGACCGGTTCAATTGAGGTCTGTTCGGGCACGGTGTCCCCACGTATCGCCACTCTATCCACGGCTATTCGTCTCCGAAAATGGCGCCGCGCAGGGCTTCTTCGCTGCTGCGGGTGATGAGCGCAACCTCGTCACCATCGTTCAGTCCGGCCAGGATCTGGCTGACCCGCTCGTTGCGCAGCCCCAGCTCGACTTCCTGGAGAACAGGCTCCCCATCCACCATCTTGTAGACGTAGGCCCGCTCGGTCTCTCGATCCAGTTGAATGAAGCGATTGGGCAGCAGCACCACATCCTCGACCTCGGCCGTCGTGATAAAGGCCGTCCCGCTCATGCCGACGCGCACCGGCGCCTCGTCGACCGCCGGCACAACCGTCACCGGATAGGCGATGACGCCGCCCACATCCTGGGCAGTGGGCGCGATCTCCGTCACCACGCCGCTGAAATCGTCATCGGGCAGCGCGTCGATGCGCATGCGGACCGGTTGGCCCACTCCAATCTCGCGCACGTCGATCTCATCGACAAGCAGCGTCATCTCCAGATTGTCCAGATCGGTGATCACGATCGCGGGCAGCCCACTATTGACCGGCTCACCGGCCGTAATGTTGACCTGACTGACCACGCCATCCAGAGAAGCGACGAGTCGTGCGTTCTCCAGGTTGTTTTCGGCCTGGAGCAAACTGAGCTGGGCCTGCTGCAGCTGGGCCCGGGCAATCCGCACGTCCTGAACATCGGGGCCTTCCAGCAACGTGTCGAGATTGCTGCGGGCCTGGATCAGGTTGCTCTGGGCCTGACGCAGGGCCGACTCCGACTGGGCGATCTGGTTCAGGGCACTGCTGGCTTCAGCCTGCGTCACCGGCTCTTCGGTTAGCGCGGCCTGGGCCCGGGCGACTTCCAGGGCGATGGTCGCGCGTTCCAGTTCCGCCGACTGGGGCAGGGCGCCGGCATTGGGCAGATTGCGGATCTGGTCGTACGCGCGCTGGGCCGTCTGCACGTTGGCCTCGGCCTGGCGGACCTGGGCCAGGTTAACCTGTTGCTGGTCTTCACTGATGGGCACGAAGAGTTGGCGATAGGTCGCCTGGGCCGCCTCCTGGGCCGCCTCGGCCGCGGCCACACCGGCCTGGGCCACTTCAATCGCGGCTTGGGCGGTCAGCAGATCATTTTCGCTCGGCGGCGTTTCCAGCTTCGCGAGCTGAGCTTCGCTCACCTCCAGTGCGGCCTGGGCCTGGGCCAAGGCCAGCGTGAGTTCGGTGGTATCCAACTCGGCCAGGAGATCGCCGGCATTCACTGCTTGCCCCACCACAGCGGCCACCTGCCCCACCAATCCGGGGGTTTGGAAGCTCAGCGATGCCTCGTTTTGGGCTTCTATATTGCCGGTTGCGCTGACAACGCTGGCAATCGCCCCCCGCTCCACCGGGGCAGTTACATAGTCGGGTTCGCTAGTCGTTGTCTGACGCGGCAACCAAACGCGCTGGTAGCCAAACCACGCCAGTATGGCCACCACCGCCAGAATCACAAAAATCGTAATTGCCCTACGCATTCATACCCTTTCATACATTGTCCCGCACGGTTACTGACTACCGGCGAGCTACAGATCGATATCGGTCTCATAATCACTGTGGGAGACCGGACGATCGTCATCATCCACCGGCAGAATATCGTCGATAGAATCGCTGTCCTGGACTTCATGGTCAGACAGCACCGACTCGACCTCTTCCGGCGACACGGACTCCTTGTCGATCACAACTTGTTCGGCATCTTCCGCCATGTGCACGTTGATGACCTGGAAGCGACGCCCGTCGGCAACGGAAATAACCGTCTTGATATCCAGCTCTGCCGAAACCAGCCCCAGATCCTGCAGCGTCCAAATGGTCGTCACTCGTCCGCTCAGGTTCGGCCACTGGTCCTTGGCCCAGAGATAGCGCATACGGCTAAATTGCCAGATCGCTTCGGGTTGGAATTGGGGTTCAAAGCGGCAATACTCCTCCCAGATCTCTTCGTGGGATGTCAGGGGGAAGAGGATGTCGAGCATTACCTGCTGCACGACCGAAGCGCCGCGGCCATGCTCCTCAAAGACCCAGTTCAGATGATAGTTGTGAATGAACATGAAAATGCCGAAATGGGAGTAGTCTTCGATGCGACGGGCAATGTTGGGTTTGTCATTGTAGGCAGCCTCGTAGGTCGCCTCCAGGGCCTCGTTCGGTTCCTCCACTCGCTCATGATGGGCGCTGGTTGCATATTCCTCGAAGAGATGGGGGTCGACGTTATAGAGATAGCAAACCAACCGCCGGATCCGGTTCGGCCCTACGTTGAACTTGGCCATGGCCCCGGATGCGATCAGCTCTTCCACTGCGTCCACAACGCCGCGCTGGCGAGCCTGATCATGGGCGCGTTCCACGCCCATTTCGTATTCAGGCGTCTGCGTGCCTTCCGGAAAAGCCGGGGGCTCCGCCTTGACCGGACGACTCTTGAAGCCGCCATTGGCCGTGTAGATCTGGAGGAGGGTGATGGCCGTGGCCGAGAGCAAGATCGCCGGCAATGCTTCGGTCTTCTGGGTAACCAGAACGATCAGCATGAAATAGCTGGCTATCATGCCGCGCAGCCCGGCAAAGCGCAGGGATTTGGCCTCTCCGGAACCCGGCTCAATGCCCCTGGCGAGCATGGCCTCCTTGCGCACGAGGAAAACGGTCGTGCTGGTAATGGCGAAGGCGCTCACAAAACCGAACGCATAGTAGGATTCCACCACCACCACTTCACGGATAATCGGGATGAGGATGGCCGAAATCGCCCAGATGACGATGATGCCGATTCGATCGTCGGCAAACAGGCGGGGCAGTCGGCCGAGCCGGGCGGCGTTGGCCGCCACGGCTGCCCCGCCCACGTACCCCCCGCCTTGGGCCAATAACAGAATGATCGCCAGGAGCGTACCGGCAATGACCAGAAAGCTCTCGCCAAAGGTCCCCACCAACGCCTCGTCAATGGTGCGAATGAGGGCTACGTCATAGGCGCTTTGCTCCAGCGTCGGCGGTTCCTCACCGATAGGCACGCTGCCCAGTTCCGCGCCGCCCAGCAGTTCGTGGGCGGTATGCTCCTCGACCGCGGCGGCATTGATGGCTGCGGCCGCCGCGCGGTCCGCTTCGGTGACCGTCACATCTTCCGGTTCAACGCCGTTGCCCATGGTCTGAGCGGCCACAATCTCATATTCGATGAGCAGCGTACTGTAGCCTTCCGTTGCCGGGATATCCCACTGCTTGGCCGCATAAAGTTGGACCACGCCCGTGCCGATGAGAAAGACTGCGGCCAGCGTAAGGGCCGTGTTGATTACCTTCCACTTGGGCATGGCAGCATGTTTTCCGCTGGCCGGAATCACCTCATAGCCGGAAAAGCCCAGCATGGCGCTGGACATGGAGCGGAAAAAGAGCTGAAAGACCAGCACAGTGCCGATGGCCGCAACGTCTTGCTGGGCCCGGACCACGTGCTCGACCACGCCCTGGGCCTCCAGCCGCGCCACGATGCCCTGGGTCAGAAAGGACCATTCCGGATTGAAGACGGCCATCAAGCCCACCAGCGAGAGCGCGCCCATGGTGAAGATGGTGAAGGCCCCTCCCCCGATCAGAAAGATGGGCACGGCCCGTTTGGGCCCCATGGCAACGAGGACGGTCATGATGAAAAAGGCGAAGAGTTCAGCCAGCAGAATGCGGTAAGGCGCCAATTCGGGCAGAACCAGCATGGTCACGTCCGAGGCCGAGATCGAACTGATGATGATGGTGAGAATGGCATCCAAAAAAAAGAGGCTCGTGCCGATCCAGGAGAGCCAGCGCAATTTGGGTGGACCGATGGCTTCGACCAGCGGGCCGCTACCGCCGGCGTTGGGTCGTAAATAGGCGCCTGCCTTGTAGGCCGGCACGATGCCCAGAAAGAGCAAGGCCGACAGGAGGATAAAGGCCCAAATCGCAATCGTATGGTAGCCGCCCGCACCGTGAATCGCCAGCAGTGTTTGGTAGGCGGCCACGCTAAACGCATCGGCAGCAATTTCAAAGATCAGCGCAAGGACTCCCAACCCGGTGCCCCCTAGGAGGAGCCCTTCAACCATCAGCCGCGGCAACTGCTTGTCGGCGCTCTGCCGTTCTTCAGCGCTTATGTAGTTTTTTAGTAACATTGGGAATCCTCAGGGCAAATGGCGGCGCCCGGGCGCATTACGGGTTACCGGTAAATTGTATCACAGATGGCTTATCTTCTGGACGAATCGCACGATCCCCCGAACTTATCCCCAACGACCGGTTAACCTCCGGGGATAAGTGGCAATCACCGGGGATAAGTAACAAAATCACTCAATCTTCAGATACTGTACCGACCTCAAAACCGGCCAAATGTTCGAGGGCCTTTACCAGGGCATGGTTGCCTTCCTCCCCCAGTCCCTGTCGTTCCAACGTGCGGTAGAAGTTAAAGATCAAGCTGGTTCCGGGGATGGGCACGCCGGCCTGATCGGCGGCCTCAAGCACCAGGCGCAGATCTTTCTGTTGAAGGTTGATAGTGAAACCGGGGCGCCAGTCGCGGGCCATGATCTGAGGCGCCCGGTTGGTAAACATCCAGGATCCGGCCGCGCCTTGGCTTATGGCATCGAAGGTCTTCTGGAGATCCACACCACCGGCCTGGGCAAAGAGTAGGGCCTCGCACATGGCCAGACAGTTGCCCACAACCAGAACCTGGTTGACCAGTTTCACGGTCTGGCCGGCGCCGGTGGCACCCACGTGGGTGATCGCCTTGCCCATGGCTTCGAAGACGGGCAGGGCGCGGGCAAATTGCTGAGCATCACCGCCAACCATGATGCTCAGCGTACCGTTGGCAGCCCCTTCGCTCCCACCGCTGATGGGCGCATCCAGCATGGCCACATCCCTGGCAGCGAGACGCTCAGCGATTTCACGGGTGGTTTGAGGACTAATCGTGCTGCAGTCAATCACCAGAGAATTCGGCGCAGCGCCATGAATGATGCCGTTCTCGCCCAGAACGACGGCTTCGACGTCCGGGGTGTCGCTGACGCAAACGATGGTGATATCGCTGTGGGCGGCGACGTCGGCAGGACTGGACCCGGCTTGCGCACCGGCCTCCACCAGGGGTTCCATGCGTGCCGCCGTTCGATTCCAGACACGCACCGGGAAGCCGGCCTTGAGTAGATTGCGGGCCATACCTTGACCCATGATTCCCAGTCCAACAAATCCGATTCGCTCATTCATAGCGCATCTCCTCCGTTGTAAGCTCATGCGTCTTGGCTGGTGCAATCCGGCGTCAGGACTTCGACGACGCTCAGGACCAGGAATGGGGCGGAAACTCCCGGACCGCACCTATGGAAAAGAGCATGCCACCATTTCCGCCAGGATTTGACACTCTTTGGTGACAAGCCATACTCCATGATACGCCCAACCGGCTTTGGGAGCAAAAGAAAAAGGCCCGTCTTGCGACGGGCCTTTCAAAGATAGATTTTATCCGGTTTACGGTTTACTGCAGCAGGGCGGCAATTGCCTCTGTAGTCTCCGTATCGGCATCCTCCACGGGGGCGTGATCGATCACCTCGAAGCGGAATTCTCTCTCACCGGTTGGCTGGCCATTCTCGTCGATGACTTCTGCATAGTCGACTTCGATGGTGTCTCCCGGTACGAAGCGATTGCTGAGCAAAGCTTCGCTGAGTTCGTCCTGCAATTCGGACTGGATTACCCGGCGCAACGGCCGCGCACCATATTCGGGATCGAAGCCCGCCTCGGCGATGGCCATCCGTGCCGCCTCGGAGGTCACGAGCTTCATCTCTTGCTCGGCAAGCTGCATGCGCAACGGCTTCAGCTCCAGCTCCACAATCATGGCGATCTCATCGCGTGACAGGCTGCGGAAGACCATGACGCCGTCGAGCCGGTTGATGAATTCAGGCCGGAAGGTACGCTTGAGTGCGTCCATAACCTTGGCCTTCATCTGGCCATATTCCTGTTCCCGGGTCTCTTCATCTTCCCGGGTGATGGCAAAGCCGAGCTTGTTCGCACCCTGAATCAACTTGGCGCCGATATTACTGGTCATCAGAATGATGGTGTTGCGGAAGTCGACACGTCGCCCCTTGGCATCGGAAAGATAGCCGTCCTCCATGACCTGAAGCAGCATATTGAATGCCTCAGGATGGGCTTTTTCGATCTCGTCCAGCAAGATGACGCTGTAAGGGCGCCGGCGCACGGCCTCGGTCAGCTGGCCACCCTCTTCATAGCCCACATATCCGGGCGGGGCGCCGACCAGGCGGCTGACATTGTGGCGTTCCATGAACTCGCTCATATCCAGCTTGATGAGCGCTTCATCACTACCGAACATGAACTCGGCGAGGGTCTTGGCCAACAGCGTTTTACCAACGCCGGTGGGTCCCAGGAAGATGAAGGTGCCGATAGGGCGCTGCGGATCCTTCAGGCCGGCCCGCGCGCGGCGCACGGCTTTGGCAATGGCCTTGATGGGCTCTTCCTGGCCGATAACTCGCTGCTGCATGACCTTCTCCATCTCCAGCAGCCGTTCCTTCTCTTCACCGGCCATGCGGTTGACGGGAACACCGGTCCACATGGAAACCACCTCGGCAATGTCATCCTCGGTGACTTTGGGCTTATTGGTCTCTTCGTTCCAGCCTTCGCGCAGTTCGGTGAGCTGCGCTTCCAATTCGACTTCTTTGTAGCGCAGGTCGATGGCATCATCATAGCGCTGAGATTCCAACGCTTCTTCTTTTGCCTTCTGCAGCTTGCGCAGGTTCATGAAAGTTTCGCGCAAATTGGCCGCGTAGGGCGCCTTATACATCCGGACCCGGCTGCCGGCCTCATCGATGAGATCGATGGCTTTGTCCGGCATGAAGCGATCGGGCACGTAGCGAGCAGCCAGATTGGCCGCTGCGTTCAGCGCTTCATCCGTAATGATCAGTTTGTGATGCTCTTCATAGCGGGAACGCACGCCACGCAGAATGAGTACCGTCTCCTCAACGGACGGCTCCTCAACCAAAATTGGCTGGAAGCGCCGTTCCAATGCGGCATCGCTCTCGATATGCTTGCGGTATTCGTCCAGCGTTGTTGCACCGATGACCTGCAGTTCGCCGCGGCTGAGGGCAGGCTTCAGAATATTGGCGGCGTCCACGCTGCTACCGGCAGCGCCGGCGCCAACCAGCATGTGCACCTCATCGATGAAGAGCAGGGCTTTCGTGCTGATAATCTCTTCGATTACCTTCTTCAGGCGCTCCTCAAACTGGCCGCGATACATGGTGCCTGCAACGAGGCTACCCACGTCAAGCATGACCAGCCGTCGGTTGAGGAGCGGCTCCGGTACGTCGCCCTCAATGATGCGTTGGGCCAACCCCTCGACGATGGCGGTCTTGCCAACGCCCGGTTCACCGATGAGAGCCGGATTGTTCTTGGTGCGCCGGCTCAAAATCTGTATCAATCGCTCGATTTCCATCTGGCGACCGACAACCGGGTCCAAGCGGTTTTCTTCCGCTGCAGCAGTCAAGTCATAGCCCAACTGATCGACCAGCGGGGTCTTCGACTCTTTCTTCTGCTTGTCTTTGCTCTGCGCCTGATTCTGCAGGATGTTGCGCGCTGTCTGGGTGCGAACCCGGTCCAGGTTGATGCCTAGACCGCGCAGCACGTTGACGGCGATGCCTTCTCCCTCACGCACCAGGCCAAGTAGCAGGTGCTCCGTGCCGATATAGTGATGACCCATCAGGCGGGCCTCATCTACGGCAAGTTCGATTACGCGTTTGGTGCGCGGCGCAAGCGACGGCTTGCCAAAAGGCGCGCGTTCGCCACGTCCAACCGTACGCTCAACGGCACGAATGACCTGGCCTGGCTCTACGCCCAATTCTCGCAAAACCTTTACGGCAACGCCATTTTCTTCCCGAACCAGCCCAAGTAAGAGATGCTCCGTCCCAATATAATTATGGTTAAGACGGAGCGCTTCCTCTTGTGCCAGCGTCAGAACCCGTCGCGCACGCTTTGTAAAACGGTCAAGTTTATCTGACATTATTCGTCCTCTTGGTAAAACAGGAAGCCTTGTCCCAAAGCCCCTCACAGTATAGCATTGGATAGAATGCGATGTCGTAACGACAGTTCCGCTTTGTACGGAAGGCGGAAGGCCTTTCTCTACCAGCGCAGACCGGCATACGAAGATGAGCGATTGTGAAGGAACAGTGAGTGGTTAATGACAGCTCAGGGTTTGGTGCTCGCCGTTTGGCGCCTCTATTGTAACGACTAGACCAAAACTTTGTCAACCGAAAATTTCCAGATTCGATTTGGCAAGTCAGGACGTGTCTGCCGGTAGGGGAATCGGCTCTTATTCGACCGAACGACAACAATGGCGTCATTGTTCCCATTGGCCAAGGATCAAGGCTCAAGGTCAAGGATCAAGAAAGAAAAAGGTGGAGAAGCCGGTCCGGCTCTTCTCCACCTTTTGAGTATCATCTATTTTCCGACCTGCTGCAAAGCGTTATGGACGGCTGCAAAAGATCCCAGACCGATTTGTCGGCTACTCGCAAACACAGTCCCCGAACCGGCAGCCGAAATCCGCTTAGCCGGCCACTTCCATGATCTCTTCAGCGGTCTCTTCCATCTCGGTCTCTTCGGCCGCGGGCTCTTCCCCAAAATCGCTCGGCGCAATCTCCCAATCGATCTCGACCTCCTGGACCGGCAGCGCCTGCTTCAGGCTCAGCCCCATGCGTCGCTTGTCCGTGTCGATCCGGATAATGCGCAGGTCGTGAAGTTCGCCTTCGGCGACAACTTCCTTGGGATGGGCAACTCGCTCGTCGGAGAGTTCGCTGATGTGAATCAGCCCCTCGATGCCCGTATCTTCCATGCGGGCGAAGGCGCCGAAATTCACCAGCTTCGTGATGCGGCCCTGAACGATCTGACCGACTTCGTAGGTCTGATCCACCAGATCCCACGGTTCGGGCTGCAGACGACGCATGCTCAGGCCAATGCGCCGGCGATCTGCGTCCACGCTAATGACGGCAACCTTGACCTTCTCACCAACCTTAACGACTTCACTCGGATGGGAAACCCGGTTCCAGCTCAGTTCGCTCAGATGGATCAGACCATCAGCACCACCCAGATCCACAAAGGCACCAAAGTCAGCAATGCTGGTGATAATGCCTTCATATTCATCGCCTTCAGCCAGCGACTTGAGGAGTTTGTCCTTCTGATGGCGCCGCCATTCACGCATGGCCTGGCGTTCGGACAGAATGAGACGATTGCGCTTGCGATCGATATCGATCACCTTGAGCTTGAGCGTCTCCTCCATCAACGGCTCCCAACGATCATCGGCATCGGCTTCTGCATCGCCGTTGCTGCGCGTCGCCTGGCTAATGGGGCTCAGCTGGCTGGCAGGGACAAACCCCCGCAGCTGGCCGATTCGCACAATCACGCCGCCGCGGTTGCATGCGGCCACAGTGCCTTCGAAGATGTCCTGGCTTTCCATCAGCTCTTCCGCATGTTCCCAGTCCTTTTCGGCCAGGGCGCGGCTAATGCTGAGCATCAGGTTGCCGTCACGATCTTCACGCATGACGTACACCGGAACCTCGTCGCCGATGTCGAGGGCCTCGAAGCTGTCGCTGACTCGCTCCAGCTCGCGACCGCCGACGACCCCCTCGGACTTGAATCCGATATCGATCAAGAGTTCGTTGGGTGTCTTGGCAACGACAATGCCATTACGAATCTGTCCGGACCTGGGCGCCTGCAAGGTCTGCTCGATCTCTTCGAGCAGCAGCTCCATTGGATGTACTTCATCATTGGAAGCTTCTGTGCCGTAGGTCTGCGCTGTCATTCCAACGGGTGCGTGAACGTTAGACATGGATAAACAACATCCTCCAAAATAGAATCAGAACGGACCGGATGACCCGGTCAACAAAATACATCACTGGCCCCGTTACGGAACCAGAGCGATCGCCTCAATTTCTACCAGCCCCCCCAGCGGTAGAGCCGCCACCTCAACCGTGCTACGCGCCGGCGGCATGCCGGAAAACGCTTCCGCGTAGATTGCGTTCACGGTGGCGAAATTCCCCATATCAGAAAGAAAGATCGTCGTCTTGACGATCTGATCGAAATTGCTGCCGGATGCCTCTAGCACGGCGCGCATATTGGCAAGCACCTGGCGGGTCTGTGCTTCGATTCCTTCGGCAAGGGCGCCGGATTCGGGATCTAGTCCAAGTTGACCGGAGAGAAAAACCAGGTTGCCGGCACGAACAGCCTGTGAATAGGGGCCAACGGCAGCCGGAGCGTGTTGGGTGTGAATTACTTTGCGGTTCAATGGAGCCTCTTACCAAAACAGATTTGTGCGGGAGCCGTCTAAAGTCATTTCTTTGTTTACAGACGGCGGCGCCGCTAGAAAGTGTAAACGAACTTACCACGAAGGTCAAAATTTAGAAGATGCTTTTGGCAAAAATAAATGCAAAAGCGCCCGCAACAAGGGCCGGTTTGATTAACTGGGGACGATCGGCAAGCTGCGTCGCATGATTTCGTAATTCTCCAGCGCTCGTCCGGCCCCCAGGGCAACGCAGGCAATCGGGTTTTCCGCAACATAGCAGGGTACGCCGGTCTCCTGTGTGAGAAGCTGCGCGACGCTGCGCAGTTGTGCGCCGCCCCCCGTCAGCACCATGCCCCGGTCGATAATGTCGGCGGCCAATTCAGGCGGCGTCTTCTCCAGGGTGGAGCGAACCGTGCTGACCACGGCCTGGAGTGGTTCACTCATGGCTTCGGTCACTTCACTGCTGGTGATGTACATGATCTTGGGCAGACCCGTCACCTGATCGCGCCCGCGGACTTCCATTTGGCGCTCATCTTCCATGGGTAGCGCGCTGCCGATGCCGATCTTGATCTCTTCCGCAGTCTGTTCACCGACGAGGAGGTTATACTTCTTGCGAATATAGTTAACGATGGCTTCGTCGAAGCGATTGCCGCCCACGCGTACGCTGCTCCAGGTAACAATGTCATACATGGAGACGACGGCGGCTTCAGTCGTACCGCCGCCCATGTCGACGACCATGTTGCCCGTCGGCGTGCCGATGGGCAGGCCTGCACCATAGGCAGCCGCCAGCGGTTCAGGAATCAAGTACGCTGCGCCGGCGCCGGCCTGCATGGCGGCATCGTGAACGGCGCGCT
This sequence comes from uncultured Caldilineaceae bacterium, assembly GCA_964478635.1. Lineage (GTDB taxonomy): Bacteria > Chloroflexota > Anaerolineae > Caldilineales > Caldilineaceae > JAGRCP01. Next base: position 13 of record CAYZLP010000050.1, on the reverse strand, counting down.
CTTCTACGCTGGT
>CAYZLP010000049.1:0-13224 GCA_964478635.1 uncultured Caldilineaceae bacterium | reverse complement strand
CAACGTCACCGACGTCAAGCTGCATGACTATGGCTGCTCGCTCAAGGCCTACCGGACGGATGTATTGCAGCACGTCCGCCTCTATGGCGAACTGCACCGCTTCATTCCAGCCCTGGCCAGCCAGGTTGGCGGCACGGTAACCGAGGTGGCGGTCGATCATCATGCTCGCCAGTACGGGTCGTCCAAATATGGCATTGGCCGGACCGTGCGGGTTGTGCTCGACCTGATAACGGTCTGGTTTCTCGGCTCCTATGCTACCCGTCCGATCCAAGTCTTCGGAACGCTGGGCCTGATCTCGTCGGCCATCGGCATATTCCTCGGTCTCTATCTGACCTTTGTCAAGCTCTTTATGCATCAGGACATCGGTTCCCGACCGCTGTTGCTCCTGGCCGTATTGCTGGTAGTCATCGGCGTACAGCTCATCACGATGGGTCTGTTGGGCGAAATGATTATCCGTACGTATTACGAAAGCCAGAACAAACCCATCTATTACGTGCGGGAAATTGTCAACGAACGTGAGCGGGCGCGGGTTTGACCCAACGCAAGTGCCGGACGCTTGACGCACAGGCTATTCGGCGTAGCGACAATCTTTCGAGTTTCTAACCGGCCGGCTGCCAATCCTCCACGAAAAACGGCAGACTGACCGCGACCCTATCCCTATGTATCTCAAAACACGTCGTTTTCTCATCAGCACACTATTATTGACACTGGCAGTCAACGCACTCCTGCTGCTTGAATTGCCCCATCTCTTTCAGGCTGCGGCGGTATATGTGCTGGCGGGCTTGATTCCGGGCTTTCTGCTGGTCGATGCACTTGTCGGCCAGAGCGAAGCCGCGCCGACCCCGTGGGAGCGGATTCTCTATGCAGCTGGCGCCGGTTACGGCGTGATCGTCATGGTCATGACGGTGCTTAGCTTTTTGCCCGGTCCGCTGGCAGGATGGCAGACCCTGCTTGCCTTCAATCTGGTCATCGCCCTGCTTCTGGGTGTCATCTTCCTGCTGGCGCGCAAGCGCCCCCGCTATCCCCGGCCTACGCCGTCCCTCTTTCCGGAACTGGCAATCCAACATGGAGAAGTCCGGCGCTGGTTCTGGCTGGGCGCACTGACGCTGCTTCTGGTGGCCGGCTTTCTGCGCTTCACCAACTTGGGTTACGCCGAATATCAGGGCGATGAAGCCCGGGCCGCGCTGCGGGCGGCGGCCATCATTCAGGGCGTCGATGACGTTCTCCTGATTCATAAAAAAGGGCCGACCGAAATCGTCGTGCCTGCCGTCGTCTACTCGATCACAGGCCAACTCACCGAGACCTCCGCACGCATGGTCTTTGCCATTGCCAACATTGCCGGACTCTTCGCTATTTTCCTTTTGGGCTGGCGGTTGGCAGGACCTTTGGTCGGCTGGACTGCCGCCATGCTGCTGGCCCTGGACGGCTATTTCATCGGCTTTTCGCGCATCGTCCAGTACCAGAGCATTGTCTTCCTCTGTTCGGTGCTGGTCGTTCTGGCGCTCTACCGCCTCATCGTCAATCCCCTGGCCATCGGGCGTACCCTGACGTTGGCAGCCATTTTGCTGGCGACAGGCTTGCTGTCACACTACGAAGCGGCCCTGGTAGCCGTACCGGCGCTCTTCCTGCTTCTGGTGCTGCTCTGGCAGCGTCCGACACGTCGCCGGGAAATTCTTGGCGGCACGCTGGCGGCCGCCCTGGTCGGGGCCGTCATGCTCGCCCTCTTCTACTTACCCTTCGTGCGCCACCCCCATTTCAGCGCAACGTACACCTACCTGACCGATCGTCGGATCGGCGGCAGTTTTCCCTACAACAATCTGGACGATTCCTTCCTGCGCCCCACCGTCTATAGCACGACCTACTACGTCATTCTGGCCATCGGGGCCACAATCCTGGCCCTCTATTACGCCTATCGCCAGGGTATGCAGCGCCTCTGGGCGGTTCTTCTGAGCCTGGCAGCCGGCGGGGTCATGTTGCTCACTTTCTGGAATCCCACCTGGTTGCGCATCGGCGACACCGACCTGATCGTTCTGCCCATTGCCCTGTTCATCGGCCTGGCCATCATCACGCCGAAACTGCAGCCGTCCGAACGCATGCTCTGGCTCTGGTTCGGCTTCGTCATGATCCTGGCCTTCTTCTTCACAGAGAAGCCGCGCACCCACGTCTACACGTTCTTCATGCCCTGGCTGCTGCTGGTGAGTTGGGCTCTGGTCCGCCTGTGGCAAGAAATCCGGGCACGGATCGGCGCCACGCCGGCAGCGATCGCCGGTGCGGCCGCAGCGCTCGGCCTGATCGCCCTCTTCGGCAACTACGCCTACTGGTACTTCGTCTCCAACACGCCCGAAGTTCTGCGGACATGGGACGAATGGCATCCGGGCGGGTATTGGGTCAGCTACGAAGAGCCAGACGACAACGCACTCTTCGGTTTTCCGCTGGCCAACGGCTGGAAAGTCGTGGGCACGCTCTATGAGGAAGGCGTCATCACCGGAGACTACGAGACCAACGAAAAAGAAGCCTGGGTGCCCTCCTGGTACACCCGGGGACAGGTGCGCTGTGGCCGGACCGCCGACTGGTTCTTTGAAATCGACAATCTCGAACCTTGGAACAACAGCGACCAGCTGGCCATGGAACACTACCTGCGCCAAGGATTCAGCAAGTGGGGCATCGTCGAGATCAATGAGACGGACCAGATGGTCATCTACCAGCGTACGGGCAACAGCAGCGAGTTCCCGACCCAGGAAGCCACCGATGACGTCCCCCGCTACGACCTGGCCGAATTTGAGTCCCGATTCGATGGACTGGCCCAGGCCGAATTCCCCCTCACCTATCCCGCCGTGAACCAGGAGATCGAGCACCCGCTGCGCGCGAACTTCGCCGATCTGATTTGGCTGGAAGGCTACAACATCGAATATGAAGAACCCCTGCGGCAGGGCGATACGATCGCGCTGACCCTGTTCTGGCGGGGCCAACGCCCCATCGACGCTTCGTACAAGGTCTTCAACCAGGCGTTCTTCGGCGAGAGCGGCATGGTCGCCCAACTCGACGGCTACCCCGTTTGCGAAACGCGGGAGACCTGGCGCTGGGATCCCGGCGAGCTGATTACCGACCGTTACGAAATCCCCGTTGCAGAAGATGCACCCGACGGCCTGTTCCCCCTCTATACCGGCCTTTATCTGGAAGAGACCTTCGAACGGCTGAACGTTTTGGATGAGAGCGGCGAAGTCACCGGCACCCAGGTTCATCTAACCGACATCCGGATTGGTGAAGAGTAAGCATGTTGCGAGGCAGCAGGAACGGGTTCGCCCCTCTTTCATTTGCGCCACGGACCGCGGGCCTATGAACCGAAAAGTGCGTACGGCCCTGATTCTCCTTGGCCTCTTCCTGGCTGCCTGGACCCCGCGCGTCCTGGGGTTGGACGACTTCGTCACCATCGACGAACGGAAGTGGCTGGCGCGCTCGGCCAATTTCTATCAGGCCGTGAGCCACGGCGACCTGGCCAACACTTTTCAGCGCGAGCACCCTGGTGTCACGGTCATGTGGGCCGGCACGCTGGGCTTCCTCAGAGAATATCCGGCCTATGCCGACGAAGCACCCGGCCAGTTTGCCTGGGATCGAGAGTATCTGGAAGCGTGGCTGGAAGAGAGTGCCGGACGGGATCCCCTGGACCTCCTGGAAGCGGGCCGCTGGTGGGTCGTGCTGGCGATCTCCTTGACGATTACGGCCTCCTATTTTCCCCTGCGGCTACTCTTTGGCGAGATTGTCGGAGTCTTTGGCACGCTCTACCTGGCGTGGACGCCCTTCTACGTTGCCCTGTCCCGCCAGCTGCATCCCGACGGTCTCGTTTCCAGCCTCACATTTCTTGCGCTGCTCCTCTTCCTGGCCTGGCTCTATTGCGACAATCGACGCCGCTATCTGGTTCTTTCGGGGATCGTCATGGGGCTGGCCTGGTTGACGAAAACGCCGGCCATCTTTCTGGTACCGACCGGCGGCCTGCTCCTCGCCTGGGAGTGGCTGCGCGACCGGCGAACGCCTCGCCTGCCGGGGGAGCCTGAGCGCCGCCCGGCCCTGCGCCGTTTTGGCGATTTCATCTTCTGGGGCGTCGTGGCAACGGCTACCTTCGTGCTGCTGTGGCCCGCCATGTGGCTCAACCCCGTCGGTACCCTTTGGGCCATGATCGGCGAAATGGGCGTTTATGTGGAGCGCCACACCAATCTGAATTTCTTCATGGGCCGACCTGTGGAAGATCCGGGGCTCTTGTTCTATCCGGTGGCCCTGCTTTTTCGCACTACGCCCCTTACCTGGCTGGGACTTGCCGCAGCGGGCATATTTGTCTGGCGGCGGCAGCTGCCCTTTGAGATTCCCCGGGTGCGTCGGGCTGCCGGCGCCCTGCTGCTCTTTGCCGTCGTCTTCATGGCCGGAATGACCGTCGGCGCCAAGAAGTTTGATCGCTATATTCTTCCTGCCTTTCTGGCGCTGGATGTAGTTGCCGTACTCGGATATTGGGGCATTGCCTTCTGGCTGCGTCGCCACTGGCCTGAAAAGCCCTGGACCCAGGGCGCCCTGCTGCCCGCCTGGATTCTGGGCGGGGCTGCGTTTCTTCACGGTCTCTTGGGCTTTGTCCATTACCCCTACTATTTTACCTACTACAATCCGCTCGTGGGCGGTAGCTGGACTGCCCCCCGGGTACTCTTCGCCGGCTGGGGTGAGGGGCTGGATGAGGCGGCGGCCTTTCTCAATGAAGAGCCCGATGCCGAGAACTTGAACGTTGCGGCCTGGTATCACGACGGGCCGTTTTCCTATTTCTTTGACGGAAGAGCCGTCGCACTTTCGTCTGATTCGCCTCTGTTCTGGCTGAACACCGACTATGCCGTCCTCTATGTCAACCAGTGGCAGCGCCAGAGTCCATCGCCTGAAGCCATCGACTACTTCTTTTCTCGGGAGCCCGTTCACATCGTCCGCGCCGGCGGTATGGAACTGGCCCGCATCTATGAATTGCGGGGCACCGAACTGCCGGATTTCGTCGATATCGCTCGGGAAAGCAGCGCCGACTTCGGCAATCGCATTCGCCTGGTCGGCCATCAGCTCAACCGGCTCGAGTTCAAGCCCGGTGACCAGATCCACGCCAATCTTTTCCTCCAGAAGCTGGCGCCTATGGACGTCAACTACAATGTCCAAATGCGAGTCGTCGGCGAAAATGGCCAGGAAATTGGCAAGGTTGACCGCTGGCCCTACGGTGCACCAACCAGTGACTGGCCCGTGCGCGAAATGCGCGCGGACGGCTATGCCATCAAGATTCCACCGGAAACGCCGCCCGGTCTGTACCAGGTCAACGTAGAATTCTACGACCCGGCAACCCTGCAGCGCCTGCCGGTGACCGACACCGTGACCAATGAACTCATCGCCGAACAGACCCGCAATGTGGCGCTCATTCGCGTCGGCGCCGCGCCGGAGCCGGCGCAACCCTTTGGCGAAGCCTTCAACTTCGCCGATACGATCAGCCTGATCGGTGCAGATGCGCCCTCCATCGTGGGCGCCGGGGAGACGCTGCCCCTTCGCCTTTACTGGGAAAGCCTGGCGCCCACCCCCACAGACTACACGGTGTTTGCTCACGTCATCGGGCCGGACGGCGAACAGGTTGCGGGTCAGGATTCACCGCCGCGCAATGGATTTGCCGCCACCCATCTCTGGCGTCCCGGGCAGCGCATTGCCGACGAGTTGACCATCCCCTTGCCGGCCGAGCTTCCGGCCGGAACCTATGAAATCCGCACTGGTCTCTATACGCTGGACGGGGGACGACTGCCCCTTATACGCGAAGGCGAAATTGTCGGCGACTACGCCGTTGCCGACACATTCGAGGTGCCGTAATGGATACGAGCCACGCGTCTGCCACAGCGGCACGGCCCACCGGCGCCATGTACCTCATCTGGGTTGCGCTAGGCCTGCTGCTGGTTGTGGCCACGCTTCTACGCTGGCAATATCTGCGCACGATTAGCCTCTATGTAGATGAGTTTACGACGCTCTGGGCCGCGGAACGAATCCAGGAGCTGGGCGTACCGCGCATGCCCAGCGGCGTGCTCTACACCAGAGGGATCCTCGCCTCCTACGTCGAGGCCGCATTTCTGACCCTCTTCGGTGACAGTTACACGGTGGGTCGCCTGCCGAGTCTTCTTTTTGGGTTGACAACGATCGTAGCAATCTTCCTGTGCGGGCGCCGGGAATGGAATGCCCGCGTTGGGCTGCTCGCGGCTGCGGGATTGGCGCTCCTGCCCGAGGCCATCGTCTGGAGTGGGCGGGCGCGCTTCTATGCCCAACTCCAACTCTTCGGCCTGCTGACAGCCTGGAGCCTATTCGCCGCACTCCAAGCTGAGTCCGTTCGTACCGAGCGACGCCTGCTCTGGCTGTTCGGGGGGCTTTTCTGGTTGGCCCTCTTTTCACAGGAGCAGATGATTCTGCTCTATCCTTCCCTGCTGCTGGCCATGATCCTCTGGCGCGGCTGGCGCTATCTGCTGCAGCCAATCGTGCTGGCGGTCAACCTGCTCTGTATCGGCGGCATGGCGCTCCGCTACTTTATCGAAATATTCGGACAACCCGGCTATTTTGAAACGATCCAGGCCACGCGCCCCTATGTGGGCCTCATCTTCGATATCCCGGGCGCTTGGCAGGTCTATGCGCCGCTGCTCCTTGCCCCGGCGCGGCTACCGTGGACCGTGGGCGGCCTGCTGGCCGTTGGCGTGGCCCTGGCGCTTCTCAGCCGGATCCGGCCCATGCCCGACCTGCCCCGATTCCACCAGGCCACGCTCTTCTTTGCGCTACAGTTTGCCTTCGTCCTGCTGGTCATGCTCACCCTGGTGGGCACGACCTGGCGCGATGCCCGCTACCTCTTTTTGATTCAACCCTTCTGGCTGCTTTGCGGCGCGGCGGGATTCGTGTGGCTCATCGACCGTTTCCTGCAGGACACGACCCTTCGCTGGATCACCACCGGAGCGCTCATCGCAGCGGTCTTGGCCCTGTTGTGGCTGCCGGCCCGAAATACCCTCCGCCAGCAAGTCGAGGGGTACGATCGAGTTTTGGCCTTTGTGGCCGGCGCACGGCAGGTGGACGAAGTGATTCTGTCGCCCCAACCTCCGGCCTGCGCTCAGGTCCTGGGACCGTGCGACTATTACGCCATTCAGCGCGGTTATGAGGAATACGTGATTCAGCGCGATGGCGTGCTCATCGACCGCTGGTCCGGGGCGCCGTTGCTCGACAGCGCAGACCAGCTTGCGGCGATCCTGGCGGATGCGCCGGGCGCCTGGTTCATCAGCGACAGCCTGCGGCTGGCGACCCGGTACGACGCCACCTTTTTGCGAATGCTCATCGAGCAGTTCGACATCGCATTCTCAGAACGGGGCGTACTGGCCCTTCACGCGACGGGTGACCGCACCTTGCCCGCGATGGTCGAGACGCGAGAACTCGCCACCCCCCTTGACATGGGCCCACTGCTCCTCACCGGCTGGGAGCGAACCGCGCTCACCCCAGGGGAACCGCTGGCCGTTACGCTCCTGTGGCAGGGCGCCGGCCCCATCGACCGCCAGTACAACACGTCGCTGCGCCTGGTCACGGAAGATGGTACCACGGTAGGTCAGACGGATGGGCCGCCGGCCCGCGGCGTTATCCCAACGACCCTGTTTTTCGACATGCCGCTACCCGATCCCAAAGTGTTGGATGTTCCGCCCGATTTACCGGCCGGTCGCTACCGCCTGGAAGTCGTCGTCTACGATGTGGACACGGGCGCCGCGCCCCTCGCTCCCCAAGCTATTGAATGGATTACGTTGGCATCCGAAGAGGTGTCTCAAAATTAATTTGACATCGAACTATCTTACGGGTATGATCATGCAGGTTTCATGATCCCACAGCGGCGCTCAAACGCACGTGCCACGGCATAACGGGCCCACCGAAGCGCATCTTCAAGACATCTCCAGAGAGGAATGCATCATGAGCAAAGCGTACACCAGCGATGAAATTGAGGTCACCTTTGATTTGGGACGCTGCATTCACGCCGCGGTCTGCGTCAGCACGCTGCCGGCCGTCTTCGACACTCAGGCCCGCCCGTGGATTCAGCCGGCCAACGGAGCCGCGGATGAAATCGCCCAGGTAATCGAGCATTGCCCTTCGGGGGCGCTTCAATATCGCCGCAAGGATGGCAGACAAGCCGAAGTCGCGCCGGCCAACAATACGCTCGTCCTGCAAAAAGACGGCCCCATTTACGTACACGGCGACCTGGCCCTGCAGGGCGACCGCACGACGCGAGTGGCGCTCTGTCGCTGCGGCGCCTCCAACAACAAGCCCTTCTGCGATAACAGCCACCGCAAGACTGCCTTCAGCGCCCCGGGGACGGTGGAGATTTCGTGCGAAGATGACGCGGACGTCGGTGGTTCCCTCGCCATCAACCCCAGTGAAAACGGTCCCGTGTTGCTCAACGGGAACTTTGAAATCATCGGCGCTCAGGACGGTTCACGCTACTGTGGAAATCGGGGGGCCCTGTGCCGCTGCGGTCATTCGGAGAACAAACCCTTCTGCGACGGTACTCACAAGAAAATCGGTTTTGAGGCGGCATGAAACTCGAATCGCTGGATCGGCGGCTGCTTACCATTCTCCTGATCGTCTTCGTGCAGATCGTGGGAGCCGCCATGATCCTGCCCATTCTTCCGCTTTACGCGAAGAATGAATTTGCCCTGGCCCCCAGAGAAATCACCTGGTTGGGTACGGCCTTTTTTGCAGCACAGTTCATCGCCGGGCCTTTTCTCGGCCGGCTGTCGGACAAAATCGGACGCCTGCCCGTTCTGATTGTCAGTCAGATCGGGACCGCCATCAGCTTCACGCTGCTGGCGCTGGCGCCCAATGCCTGGGTTCTGTTCGCGGCGCGCATTCTGGACGGCATCACCGGCGGCAACATTATCGTAGCCCAGGCTTACATAACCGACATCACGCCCCGGGAAAAACGGACCGAGTCCCTGGGCTATATCTTTGCAGTTTTCGGCTTGGGATTCATCATCGGCCCGGCCCTGGGGAGCAGTCTAGCGGCAGCCTTCGGCCCGCGCATCCCCTATCTCATGGCAGCCGGCGCAGCGACCTTGGTCGTTATGCTGACCTGGTTCACGCTGGACGAAACGGTAAGCGATGAGCAGCAAGCGCTAAACAGCCAGAGGGGGCGCGGTACTCTTCGTCCCATCCAGATCATTCACAACGTGCCCCTGCTCTTTGTGCTCATCATTGCGTTTCTGGCCCAATTTGGCCTTGGGTTGCTCCAGCTGACATTTGCGCTCTACGGCGAAGCAGTTCTCTTTGTGGGATATTCCGCTCAGGCAACGCTGGTGGGGATCGGCCTGCTGCTCACGGCGGTCGGCGTGGGGCAGCTATTCACCCAAATGTGGTTGCTGAAGCGTCTGTTGAAGCGGTTCAATGAAGCCACGCTGGTCTTGTTCGGGGTCGCCGCGCGCAGCGCCGGCATGTTCATGTTCGCCATGATCACCACGCCCTGGCTCGGTCCTTTTGCCAGCATCCTCTTTGCCATCGGCATGGGCATCACCATGCCGTCGCTCCAGTCCATCGCGACGACGACCGTGGAAGACGGTATGCGCGGCGGCGTGCTCGGCGTCTTTCAATCGACGAGCAGCCTGGCCATCATCATTAGCAGTGCGGTGGCGGGCATGATCTTCGCGGTCGCGCCGACGCTGCCCTACTGGGTTGGCGGCGCCCTGACGCTGACCGCCGCCGTTCCTGCCTATTTGTTGTACGTCCAGGTACAGCGCGGCAAGCTCGTCATGCCGACGCCCCAACAACCCCTCACCACCCCCGCAGAGTAGAGACGTTGCACCGCAACGTCTCAAGGTTGCGCCCGTCGCGCGCATCCATTGCGAACGGGTAGAGACGTTGCGGTGCAACGTCTCTACAGGCGGGCGGCGCTGGCCCGATCGGGTTCGCCGCCGGATTCTTCGTCTTTGCCTTCGTAGATCGACGGATCGCGTCCATAGAGCAGCGTCGCATCACGCAGGCGATCGACCAGATAACCCGTCAATTGCCACGCTTGGTAGCGCCACGCCCAATTCCCGTCCGCCCGGCCGGGTAGATTCATGCGCGCTTCCGTCGGCAGATTGAGGACATCCTGCAGCGTGGCAAGGGCCATGACTGCAGTGCTCTGCCAGGCCGCCTCGATCATGGTCCAGGCCGCGTCGTGGCCATCGGTGCGAAAGTAGCGGCGGAAATGGTCGTGTTCGTAGTCGGTGCCGCTGTGATTGTACCAGCCCCAGGTGGTGTCATTGTCGTGGGTGCCGGGATAGACCACGAAGTTACGCGTGTAGTTGTGGGGCAGGAACTTGTCGCTGGCATCGCTGGCAAAGGCAAACTGGAGGATTTTCATACCGGGCAGGCCGAACTGATTGCGCAGGGCGATGACATCCGGCGTAATCTCGCCCAGGTCTTCGGCAATGATCGGCAGGTCTTCGCCCAACACCTTCTGTACGGCCGTGAAAAAATCCGCACCGGGGCCGGGCGCCCAATGGCCATTGATGGCAGTCTCCTCGCCGGCGGGCACTTCCCAATAGGCAGCAAAGCCCCGGAAGTGGTCGATGCGCACGACATCGTAGAGGGTCAAGGCCGCCTTGATGCGCCGCATCCACCAACTGTACCCGTTCGCCTGCATGACGTCCCAGCGGTAGAGAGGATTGCCCCAAAGCTGGCCCGTGGCGCTGAAATAATCCGGCGGCACACCGGCCACTGCCGTCGGCTGGAACGCATCATCCAGAAAAAACTCGCCGGGATTGGCCCACGTGTCGGCGCTGTCCATGGCGGTGAAGATCGGCACGTCACCGACGATCAAGACGCCCTTTTCATTGGCATAGCGCTTCACATCCAGCCATTGGCGATAGAAGCACCACTGGTTGAATTTGTGACCGTGGATGGCAGCTGCGTGTTCCTTTTTGGCCCGGTTGATGGCCTTGGCCTCACGCCGGCGCAGGGGCATTTCCCACTCAATCCAGGGACGTCCGTCGTGTGCATCCTTCAAGGCCATGAAGAGCGCAAAGTCATCCAGCCAGTCGGCATTCTCAGCGCAGAAGCGGTCGAACTCATTGCGCTGTTCGATGGTTGCCCGCGCCGCAAAGGCCGCGGCCGCATCGCGCAGCACCGGCAGGCGCCAGTGGTAGATCGCGCCGTAGTCGACGCGATCATCCGGAAACTCGGGCGCGTTGTCCAGCACAGCCGCGTCAATGAACCCCTCGGTGCGCAGGGCGTCCAGATTGATCAGGTAGGGATTCCCGGCGAATGAGCTGAAGCTTTGATAGGGACTATCGCCATAGCCCGTGGGCCCCAGGGGCAGCACCTGCCAGAGGCTCTGGCGGGTGCTGTGGAGAAAGTTGACCCAATCATAGGCCGCAAAGTCAAATGACCCGATACCGTAGCGACCGGGCAGAGAAGTAGGATGCAATAAGATACCGCTTCTACGTGTGTTGAACATTTCGCTCTGGTCTCCGCTCATGAAAGCAGGATGTGTAATTTAGAAGGTTAGCGGCGTGATCTGCATGGCAAACTGAACGCCAAAGGCAAACAACGCAATCATCAGCAACACCCACAGGAGTTCAAAGGAGGCACGCGGTTCCCGCTCCAGGGGCTGCCGGTTAAGCTGAACAATTTTGGGGACAGAATAACGCGGGATGAGGCCCCAGGCAACGACTGCACCACCGATCAGGCCGCCGATATGGCCCCAGTTGTCAATCCCGCGGCCCACAAAGCCAAAGATCAGGTTAATCACAATGATGAAGGCCATATTCTGAAGAATGGCCCGCCCGCGCTGACCGAAATTCTCATGATACTTGAGGAAATAGACCGTGATCGCGCCGGCCAAGGCAAAGATCGCACCGGACGCACCGGCCGAGATCGCGGGCGAAAAGGCAAAGCTGGCCAAGCTGCCGAAGAGCCCGCCCAACAAATAGATGATGAGGAAACGGGAGTTGCCGTAATAGCCTTCGACCATGGGACCGAACAGGTAAAGCGCATAGAGGTTGAAGAGCAAATGAAGCACGCCGATATGGATGAACATGGCGGTGAAGAGTCGCCAGTATTCGCCCCGCACGATCAGCTCATTGACCTTGGCGCCAAAAATGACCAGCACCTGGAGGTTTTCGGGACCGTTCCAGGTGTTGAAAACTACCTGCCCGTAGACGATCATGGCCACAAAGACCAACAAATTGATCGTCATCAGCACGTAGGTCCAACGCGGCTTGGCCAGTGCAATGTAGAATTCGGGCCGGCCGAACGGTTCCTGCGTAACCGACGAGGGCCCGGTCTCCAGCTCTGTTTCGGCGAACGGATCGGCGTAGGGAGCCGGTGCCTGCTTGCGTGAGTCGTCCTGGGAATCAAACATGGCTAGAGCATCACCGGGGTCCAATCGACGCGACACTTCTCGGCGGTGATGATGCTCAACACCTGATCCACCGTCTCGTGCAATCGGTTTTCGCGGTTGACGACAACATAGTCAAACTCTTCGACACGGTCCATTTCCTTGCGTGCGGTGGCAATCCGCATCTTCAACTTGTCAGGCGCCTCGGTCTTGCGCTCCCGCAGGCGATTGACCAGCTCTTCTTCACTTTCGGCTGTCAAGAAAATGGTGATAGCGTTGGGGACCAAGCTGCGGATCGTGGCCGCGCCCTGGACATCAATACGCATGACGACATCCTGGCCGCTGGCAAGCGCCTCGCGCACCTGGCGTTTGGGAATGCCTTTGTAATCGCCATAGACGACGGCGTACTCGAGCAGATCATCGTTGTCGATCATCTCGGCAAATTCGCCCACGCTGACAAAGTGGTAGTCCACACCGTCGACCTCGCCCGGGCGGATGGGTCGCGTTGTGGCTGTGACCACAAAATGAAAGCTGTGGCCCGTTTCACCCAGCAGCTGCAGCGTCGTATCCTTGCCCACTCCGCTGGGCCCGGACAGCACCACCAGGAGCGGTCGAGGCTGACGAATGCTGTTGTAGAGCGCCTCCACGCTGGTTTCGTGGTCTAGGGTAGAAGTCAAAATTCTTGTTCCTTCATGCTGAAATCGGTATACTCACACATAGATATCCCGCCGCTGCCATCTGGCTGGTCCCCGTCATCGCGGAAAAACGTGGCCGCGAGACGGTATGGCATACCCGTCGCAACTCTTTCATAAGAGTATACGCGACAATATGTGGCTTGGAAAATCATT
>CAYZLP010000048.1:0-13250 GCA_964478635.1 uncultured Caldilineaceae bacterium | reverse complement strand
ACCTCTGACCTCTTCCTCCGCAGGGAAGCGCTCTATCCGCTGAGCTACGAGGACACAATTGTTGCATTTGTCCGGCCATTCGGGCCGAAAGGCGGGGAGGGAGGGATTTGAACCCTCGAGGGACGTTGCCGCCCCTACCCACTTAGCAGGCGGGCGCACTCGACCGGACTATGCGACCTCCCCAAGTTTTCGTTTGCCACGCTTGCAATGCGTTTTCAGGCGGAGGGAGAGGGATTCGAACCCCCGGTGACTTGCGCCACAGTTGTTTTCAAGACAACCGCCTTCGTCCACTCGGCCATCCCTCCACGTACAGGCTGTTGAACGGTACGGCAGGCCGGCAGCGAACAAGCACTGCTTAAGCGTTACAACATTGTGAGTATACATGGGCAGGGACGGGGTGTCAAATTTTTGCGGCTTTGAAGGATGATGCGGTGCGTTTCCGGGCCACGGCGGCGCCCCGTTCAGCGCAGCCAGTTCTCGACAGGCAAGCCATGAATTCTGGCGAGATGCGCCTCGTTGTTGGATGCAACGGCATAACCGTGGACCAAAGCGGTTGCGCCGATGAGGATGTCGGCATCGCCGATCAGACGCCCCTGATTGCGCAGATCTGCATAGATCCGCGCGGCGCGGTGTGCAATTGCGTCCGTTACCGGCAACACTTCACTGGCGCTGCAAAGGCGTTCAAAAGCCTGCCCCGATTCTGAAGTTGACCCACCGGCTGCCCCACGCTAGCCAGGGCAGCCGCTTGTATGCTATAACACAGATGTCAGCAATACCGCCGACAACACTGAGGACAACACTGAGGACAACACCGACGGCAACCACAGCCAATGCAAGCGAGTAAGGAAAATGACCGCACCTGATGAAGCCAATGTCCCTCCGGGACAGGAACCCGTTGCCGGGCCGACGAGGCGTCATGCTATACTGCATCCAGCCGGCGTAGTCGGCCGGTCAGGTCGCCCGGAACCTGCGGGGCGGTTCGTGGAACAACACCGTCGACAACGCGTCCGCCCTGCGCATGCACATCTTTGCCGCAAGGAAGGCGCAGGCTGAGCTTGTCGAAGCCGTAGCCGGGTTCACGAAACTACCCGTTTCTGATGAAACAAAGCGCAAGCCTAGCGCCGCCAGGCAAACCAGCGCCGGAAGAGGCTCTGAATCGTCGGCGAGAGCCGGGTCCGGTTGTAGGCGTCGGCGATCTTCTTGATGGCCTCGGCCTGGGTCGGGTAGGGATGGATGACCGTGGCCAACGTCTTCAGCCCCACGCCCGCGGTGATGGCCAGGGTCAGCTCGCTGATCAGCTCGCCCGCATGCTTGGCCACGATGGTCGCGCCCAGGATCTCGTCGCTGCCTTTTCGGGTGTGGACCTTGACGAAGGCCTTGGTTTCGCCGTCGGCCTTGCCCCGGTCCGTCTCGCCGATGGGCTGGAGGTAGGTGTCGATGGCAATTCCCCGCTCCTCCGCCTCATGGGGATAGAGCCCCACGTGAGCCACCTCCGGGTCGGTGTAGGTGGACCAGGGAATGACCAGGTCGCTCACCTTCTTCTTCGGTCCCGGGAAGAGGGCGTTTTGCAGGACGATACGGCTGGTGGCGTCGGCCGTGTGGGTGAACTGATACTTGATGGCCACATCGCCCGCGGCATAGACGTTGGGATTGGTCGTCTGGAGCGTGTCGCTCACGGTGACGCCCTTCTGGTCATACTCGACGCCTGCCGCGGCCAGATCGAGCGTTTCGATATTGGGCATGCGCCCCACGGCCATGAGGATCGCATCCACTTCCAGGCTGCCCTGCTGCCCATCCTGGGTGAACTCGATGACCTTGGCGTCGCCCGCCCCGCGCACCTCGTCGATCTGCGCGCCCATGGCCAGCTTGATCCCTTCCTGCTCGAAGACGGCCTGAATGACGTCGGCCGCGTCCCGGTCCTCGCGCGGCAAGAGCTGCCTGCCAATGTCGAAAATGGTCACGTCGCTGCCGAAGCGACGGAAGGCCTGGGACAGCTCTACGCCGATGGGGCCGGCCCCGATGACGGCCAACCGCGGCGGCAGCTCGGTGAGGGACCAGACCGTCTCGTTGGTCAGGTAGCCTGCCTCGGCCATGCCGGGGATGGGCAGCACCCGGGGGCGCGAGCCGGTGGCAATCAGCGCATTCTTGAACTTGAGCGTCTGCCCGCCGACCTCGAACGTATCGGGTCCGGT
This sequence comes from uncultured Caldilineaceae bacterium, assembly GCA_964478635.1. Classification (GTDB taxonomy): domain Bacteria; phylum Chloroflexota; class Anaerolineae; order Caldilineales; family Caldilineaceae; genus JAGRCP01. Next base: position 11,058 of record CAYZLP010000048.1, on the reverse strand, counting down.
AAAGCGACCGTCGCCCAGATAGACGTCGATGCCCAAATCCTTGAAGCGCCGGGCCGAGTCGTGGTCGCTGATCTCGGCGCGGATGCGCCGCATGCGCCGCATGATCTCGCCGAAGTCCGCCTTCACGCTGTCCGGCGCAACCTGGATGCCGAAATCCCCTGAGCGGGCGATTTCACCCAGGGCCTTGGATGCGCGAATGACCGCTTTGGAGGGCACGCAGCCCACGTTGAGGCAGTCGCCGCCCAGCAGATGGCGCTCGACCAGCGCAACTTTGGCCCCCAGCCCGGCTGCGCCGGCCGCCGCCACGAGCCCGGCCGATCCGCCGCCGATGACGACCAGGTTGTACGTTCCACTGGGCGTCGGATTGGTCCAGGTCGGCGGGTGGACGTTGGCCACCAGGCGGCGGTTGTACTCGTCCATGGGTTGGATTTGCAAACCGCCGCTGCCGTTCGTGGCCGCGGGATGGCCATTCTCGCCCACCCGCAGTCCGTCCGCCGTCCCTGCTCCATCGACTGTCTGCGCAACTGCCGTCTTACTGCTATCCATGAGCGTGCCTTTCATGTATCCGTGCGGTTCCGTCATGCCCTATCCGGCTTGCGGACCCTGTTGAAGTTCGTCTTTTTCGATTGACGCTGTGTCTTGCCCGACTCTTACGTCGTCCGCCGCAAACGTCCCCGGCACGGTCCAGACTTACTCTGGTCAACGAACAATCTCGTGGACCGTGCCGGGGACGTTTGCGGGGAATCTGTTTTTTGGAACAGCCCTACGCCGTTTCGGCCTGCGTATTTTCGCTACCGGGTGCATCGACCTGCTCCCGGCGCTTGAAGTAGATGGAGAGGCCGATGCTCACCACGAACATGACCGCCGACAGAGCCAGCACGCGCCAGTCCAGGCTGGGAATCTCGCCCGTCAGAAAGAGGGCCTCGATCTCCTGCGGCGTGGCGGCCGCGCCCAGCAGCACGAACGCGATGGAGCCTGGGATGGAGCCGAGAATGGTCGCCAACAGAAAGGCCTTCCAATCGATGCGCAGGAAACCTGAGGCGTAGTTGACCAGATCGTAGGGCAAAAAGATGAAGCGCATGATCAGCACGGTGAGGAAGCTGTTGTCGCGCATGCGCGTGGCGTAGCGTTGGATGATGCCCGATGTGTCGTCGCCTTCCAGCACGCCGCTGCCGAAATAGCGCCCGATGGCGTAGGCAACCATGGCGCTGGCATTGGCGCCGATGGTCGTATAGATCACGCCCCACACGGGTCCGAACAGGAAGCCGCCGGAAATCGTGAGCAATGCGGCTGAGAAAAAGGTCAGGGGCCGCAGTGCGTAGAGCACAATGTACAGGATGGGACCGATGGCGCTGGTGGAGATGAGGGTGAGGATGGCAAAGACGCCTTCGGCCAGAGAGAAGCCGTTGGACCGGATGTACCAGACAAAGGCGCCGACGATCACGACCCAGAGGAGGAGCGCGACCAATTTTTGCCAATGACGGGCGAAAAAGGATGGATTGGGCGGCACAGAGGCCGCCAACGGGTTCGGTTCGACTTTGGATTCTGTCGTCATTTGATTTCCCTATCTTCACTTGGACTGCGCAATTGCTCCGTCGGTCGGAACGCTTCCTACCGTTGACGCTTTGGGCAGAAAAAATCTTACCCCGCAGCCCGCCGCAGCCTTTCCCTCCCCGCAGCCTGCTTATGCACCCAAATTGCGGGCCGCCCACCAGACCCGCTGCCCGGCCGTAAAGAGCACCAGCACCCCAAAAATCACGAAGAGGTAGCCCACTTGGCCAGGCAGGAGGTAGAAGAGCGTATAGAACGCGATCGTCTCTGCGCCTTCGATGAGGCCCGGCGGCATTTCGATACTTGTCAGCCGGGTGGCGGACTGCATCCTGCGCTTCTCCAAAATCGTGGAGAGGAGCGTCCACGACAAGGAATTCAGGACGTAGATCGCAAACAGCAAGACCAGGGCCCATAGGTTGAAGGGCGTCGGATTGACGAAGACGAAGGCAGCCGGCACCGTCAAATAGATCACGAAGTCGAGCAGCAGATCCAGATAGCCGCCGAAGTCGCTCTGCTTGTTGTGGACCCGGGCAACGACGCCGTCCAGTCCGTCCAGGATGCGATTGGCGATCCAGAGCGCCAGACCCAGCCAAAACAGGCGGCCCATGACTGCGGCCACGGACATGAGGCCCACCACCATGGCAATGACCGAGATGACGTTGGGATGTACGGCCCCGAGCAATCGATTGGCCAGGGGGTTGAGAAAATCGTCCTTCTTCTGCCGCAGGCTTGCGTCGCGCATGATGGTTTCTGGTTCCCGATAAGAAAATAGGTTTGGCAATCGGGCGGTGGCGCATCTATGCACGTCAGGGGTGCGGCGCCGCTGCGGGGTCACTATAGCCGGGTGGAGGGCAATTTATCTGTAAGACGCTCTACGCAAGGCCGGCGGGGAAATGTGCGCGCGCCGGGGTGACAGTCACTGGCAGAGCGAGTCCGGTCAGCCCAGATTCGCATTGCCAGTGACTGTCACCCCGGCATTCCTGGCTGCAAATGACCTTCAATCTAGGCGATGAGCTCCAGGCCGCCCATGTACGGTCGCAGAACTTCCGGCACGACGATCGTCCCGTCGGCCTGCTGGTTGTTCTCCATGATGGCGATGACGATGCGCGGCAGGGCCAGGCCCGAGCCGTTGAGCGTGTGGGGGTATTCGGGCTTTGCCCCTTCCTCCGGGCGATAGCGGATGTTGGCCCGCCGCGCCTGGAAATCCCGGAAGAGGGAACAGGAGCTGGCTTCCAGCCATTCGCCACAGCCTGCGGCCCAGACTTCGATGTCATATTTGATGCAGGCCACGAAGGAGAGATCGCCCGTGGCGATGGCGATGCGCCGGTAGGGCAGCCCCAGCCGCTCGCAGAGCTCTTCCGCATCCCGGGTCAGCGACTCCAACTCCTCCCGGCCATGCTTGGGCTCCACGAACTTGACCATTTCGACCTTTTGAAATTGGTGTACGCGCTTGATGCCGCGCACGTCCCGGCCGGCCGCAACCTTCTCGCGCCGGAAGCAAGGGGTCGAGGCCACGTATTTGATGGGCAGGCTGCCCGCATCCAGAATCTCATCCCGATGAATGTTGGTCACGGGCACTTCGGCCGTAGGAATGAACCAGAAATCCTCCTCCGCATCCCGGTAGAGAACGTCGCCGAACTTGGGCAGATTGCCGGTGCCGACCATACACGCTTCCCGGACCATGAAGGGCGGATAGATCTCCTCGTAACCGTGTTCGGCCACGTGGACATCGATGAACCAGCTGCTCAACGCGCGCTGGAGGCGTGCGCCTGCGCCCTTGAGGAGGTAGAAACGGCTGCCCGACAACTTGACGCCCCGCTCGAAATCGATAATGTCGAGTTCCTCACCCAACTCCCAGTGAGGTTTGGGCGTGAAGTCAAAGGCCGGCTTCTCACCCCACTCCTTGACGACGACATTGCCGCTCTCATCCGGTGCGACGGGCACGTCCGCTTCCGGGGGGTTGGGGATGCGCAACATGGCATCCTCATATTCGGCCTCGACCTCGTTGAGCAAGGCTTCCAGAGCCGTGATTTCGTCCCGCACATCGCCCATGCGCGCCTTGAGGGCATTGCCCTCTTCGGTTTTGCCCTCCCGGAAAAGCTGGCCGATCTCCTTGGCGCCGGCGTTGCGTTCCATGCGCAGCGCTTCCACTTTGGTCAGCAACTCCCGGCGCTGCTCGTCGAGATCCAGCGCACGTTCCCAGGGCGCGTCCGTCGCGTTGAGCTTGGCCATGGCGTCGGCCAGCTCGGCCCGGTGCTCCCTCATCCAGCGAATGTCCAGCATGATTGCCTCCTGCTCAATAATGGGCCAACAAAAAAAGCCCTTCATCCAGTTCAGGACGAAAGAGCTCCGTGGTACCACCTGATTTCACAGCCGTCGCCCTGCATGCGCGTGGCGATTGGTCTGCCTCATTGCACGATAACGGTGTGGGCCGCCCGACCATTTCCTGTCGGGAACTCACGAGGTGCTGACTTCGCCCCATTCGGTTGCCTCGCACCAGCCGGCAACTCTCTGGACGAATTGTGGGAAGTCCTGGCCTCGGTCAGCGTTGCTTCAATTTGATCGCTTCCTGGACCACCGGCCTTGTATCACTGCAGGCCGCGCGCCGATGGTCACAAGAAGATGGTAGCATAACGCCATCCGGGTGTCAATCTCGGCTGTGATTTTTCAGGGATTCTCAGCTTGAACGTGTCTAAACAGTCCGGCCAAAATGGAGGGCGGATTGAGCGGACTTCGGCGTGAGCTCAGTCGAACGATCTGGCGGATGCACGCTGATCAATCTGGATGAAAATCCGCGTTGATTCGGTAAATCCGCCCAATCCGCGTTCTATCTGACAGGCGGCTGAATCGTCACGTTTGAACCAAATCCGCGGTCGATTCGGTTCAAAACGAAAATTGCTGGTGATTTTTCTCTGGGATCTCCGCCGTGATTTCCGCCAACTTCCACACAGCCGAACATCACGGCTGGCCCCCCATGATCGAAAGGGGGCGTCTATGCGCCGTCTTCTTCGCGCGGGGCTTCCTCCTCCAGATCGAGGATTTCGTCGTCGGCTTCTTCCGCATACGCTACCGTAAGCGCAGCTTCCGTAATCTGGCGATAGATTGCGGCCAGGCCGTCGTAGACGCGGTCGCTGTCCTGAGAGAAGGGGGGCGGACCCAGGCGGCGCAAGGCGACCAGCTCGATGGCCGGCGCCCCAACGTAGTGATGGAACTCCTGAAGCGGCTTGGCGCTGCCCCAGAAATGTTCGAGGGCAGCCGCCAGATCGCTCTCTGCAGCGGGGACAGCCTCCGCGGGCGTTTCGGCCCGATAAATGGCCGGCTCTTCGGCTACGCTGGTCTGGGCGACTGTGGGCACGGTTGTCCGTCCACCGGTCGCAGAGCGGCTCCGGCGCTCGCGCAGCCCTGCCAGGATCTGCTGTCGGTCGCGCCCTCGCAGCCGGAAGAGCAACCAGGGATCGTCGCTCAGCATTTCGCCCAGGGCGACGTAGGTTGCCAGCAGCGGACGGCAGACGGCTGCCGGCCCGGCCCCGGCGTCGGGCCCGATGTCGGGACAGCAGTCGCATTGCTGGGTCAGTTCGTCCATGCTCGCGGGCAGGAGGCCGATGCCGGCATCTTGAAAGACTGTCTCGATCTCAGGCGGCATGTCGCCGGCCAGCAATTGGGCGGCATAGAGGGCCTGCTCGCCCAGTGCGTCGAGGGCCGTCGTCCACTGCGCGTCGTCGAGCGTCTCCAGGCCGATGCGGCAGAGACAGTCGCCCAGTTCTCGATCGCGCACCCGGGCTTCGATGGAGCCCATTTGCACTTCCAGCCGCTGCACCCGCGCTCCACGCGTCTGGTCATGGAGGGCGTTGCTGTCGCTGCTGACGCCGATTTCGTGCAGCCAGCGAAACCAGCGGGAAGACCACCAACCGGCCGACCGGCCGTCTCCACTCCGTGCCATCTTAACCCACTCCCCGTCGCAGCATCAGCAAGTTGCGCAGCTCGTCGTTGTTGAGTTCGGTCAGCCACTCCTCACCGCTGCCGACAATCGCTTCTGCCAGGGCCTGCTTGCTTTCGATCATATCGTTGATGCGCTCTTCCAGCGTGCCGGCGACCACGAATTTGTGAACCTGAACGTTGCGCTGCTGGCCGATGCGGAACGCCCGGTCCGTGGCCTGATTTTCTACGGCGGGGTTCCACCAGCGGTCGAAGTGGAAGACATGGTTGGCGCGCGTCAAATTGAGGCCGGCGCCGCCCGCACGCAGGCTGAGGACGAAGACCGGCGGTCCGCTCTTGTCCTGGAATTCCTGCACCATGCGATCGCGCTGCTTGGCCGGCGTGCCGCCGTGGAGGAAGAGCACTTCGCTTCCCAGCTTTTCGCGCAGATGGCGCTGCAGCAGATTGCCCATCTCCACGAACTGGGTGAAGACCAGGGCCTGGTCGCCCACGGAGAGGGCTTCATCCAGCATTTCGGTCAGACGATCGAGCTTGCCGCTGCGTGCCGTGAGCGGGGCGTCTTCTTTCAGGTAGTGCGCCGGATGATTGGTGATCTGCTTCAGCTTGGTCAGCAGCCCCAGCACCAGCCCCCGTCGCTGGATGCCTGTGCTGTTTTCCAAGGTGTGCAATGCGTCGCGCACGGTCGTTTCGTAGAGCGTTGCCTGTTCCTCCGTCAGGGAGCAATAGACCACCATCTCGTTTTTCTCGGGCAGATCGGAGATAATATTCGGATCCGATTTCAGGCGGCGCAACAGAAAGGGTTGGGCAAGGCGCCGCAATTCGACCGCGCGCTGGTCATCGTTGTAACGTTCGATGGGCACGATGAAGCGCTTGCGGAACTGTTCCCGATCTTCGAGATAGCCCGGGTTGAGGAACTCCATGATGCTCCAGAGCTCGGAGAGGCGATTCTCAACCGGCGTTCCGGTCAACGCTACCCGGTTCGGCGCCTGGATGCGGCGTACGGCCTGGGTCTGCTTTGCCCGGGGATTCTTGATGTTTTGGGCCTCGTCGATAATGAGGTGACTCCACTGAATCTGGGTCAGCAACTCGATGTCGCGTCGTGCCGTGCCGTAGCTGGTAATGATCAGGTCGTGCGCGTCGACGGTCTGCAGAAATTCCGTGCCGCTCAGGCGTCCTGTGCCGTGATGGATCAGCGCGCGCAGGTCCGGGGCGAAGCGATCGGCTTCATGTTTCCAGTTGGCGACCACGCTTGTCGGGCAGATGAGCAGCGTGGGCATGTGCGGCGCGACGCCACCGTTGGCATCGGCCGCTTCCTGGCGGACGTGGAGCAGCATTGCCAGGGCTTGAATGGTCTTGCCAAGACCCATGTCGTCGGCCAGGCAGGCGCCGAGGCCCAGATTGCGCAAATAGACGAGCCAGCCAACGCCCCGGCGCTGGTAGGGACGCAGGGTTCCCACAAAGGTTCCCGGTTCCTGGATCTCTCCGACCGGCAGTTGAAAGCGCAGCTGTTCTAGGGTTTGCTGGAGCCAGCCTTCCAGGGCCACCGATTCGAGGGGAATCTGGGCCGGCAGGTCGGCCGGGAGGGGCAGTTCGTCGTGGGCCGTTGCCCCGAGGATGGTCCCGGCGGCGGTCTCCGGCCGCACCGGCATCGCGCCCGGGACGATGGTCCCGTCGCCCTTCGAGTCGGTGAAACTCTGGGCCAGGCGCAGCGCTTCAAGGAAGGACATGGCGCCTTGGGCCCGACGCTGCTGCAGGAAATTGCGGGCGGCTTCGACCTGTTCCGGATCCAGTTCCACCCAGCGATCGCGCAGGGCCACCAGCGGACTCTGCTTGGCGGCCAATTTCTCGAATTCGCCCGGTTCCAGCACCTCGCCGCCAAGGGTCAGATCCCATTCATAGCGCACCGGTGAACCCGGACGGAAGCGGGTTCCATGCTTGCGGCCGTTGCCGGAAAAGCCTGCCGGTTCGCCCTCCCACGTGTCCGGATCTTCGGGCCGGTTCTCCTCCCAATCGTCGAACTCGTCCATGGCCATGAGCCGGAGCTTGAAGCCGAGGCTTTGACGGCGATCGGGACGCCACCAATCGGGAACAATGACGCCGAAGCCCGTTCCTTCCAGCAGCGGTCCGATTTCACGCAGAAAATTGTGGGCTTCTTCGGTCGTCAGCAGCGCATATTCCGGATGGGTTGAGCGGAGGCTGCGTTCAATGGGGGTAAAAAGACGGCTGGCCAGACCCAGGCCGGCAAGCAGCCGTTCCTGGGGTTGGTTCAAGCGCCGGTTCTCGATGCGCAGGGTATGCTCGCGCGTTTGCCAGATCTTGGCCGCCGGAATCAACAGGTTGGGATTGTCCCGGGCCTGAAGGAAGTAGCGCAGTGACCAGCGCGAGTTGCGGCGATCCAGGTCGCCGGCCCCGGCGGAATCCGTGGCGTGGCCAATCTGGGCTGCGCTTTCGGCCGCCTGCAAAAGCGCGCCGGGCTCCAGTAACTCGAAGCAGATGCGGAAGTTGGCGTCGCGGGTGCTTTGCAGCTGTTCAATCCACGATCGCCAGCTTTGATAGAGCTCGTGGACGAGCAGCGGCGGCAGCGCCATTTGGCGTTGGGCCACGGTCAAGCGTTCGAGCCAGTGACCTGGTGGTGAGAGCGGGCCGGCCGTATTGGGATACCAGTCGCGCACGGCGCCGTCCACCATCGCGGCGATGAAATGCTCCAACAGCGCGGCGGCCGTTGGCGCCTCGAGCAGCGTTTCCAGCTCATAGGCGCGACAGACTGGCGGCATCATGGCGGTCAGCTGGTCGATGCGCCACTGCAGGCTGTTGTCGAGCAGCGCCGGCTGCCAGATCGCGAAGAAGCGCCCGTCCGGGTTCGTGCGAATCGCCGGCAGATAATGCTGCCCTGCCAGGAATTCCAGGGCCAATTTGGCGGCATTGCTCCAGAAGAGCAGATCGTTGCCCAGTCGAAAACGGCGCCAGGCGCCGCCGGTCCCGTTGTTGGTGACGTGGCTTTCCAGATGCCCCAAAGTGGTCAGAATCTCAGTCGCGGGCAGCGTCATCCCCGTGATCTGCCAGGGTTCCAGGGTGACGACGGGCGCGTGTTCCCCCGACGCCTTTCCAGCGTTCTGGATTACGCTTGAATGATGCAGAACGCCGCGGCGGGTTACGGGCGCGCCGGCCGCCGTGGGCAACCATACCGTTGAATTGGTCGGCTGCAGCGTCGTATGCTTCAGATCGGGAATCAGATCCCCGAGCAAAGCGCGGACTCGACCGGCTGAAGCCTGAAAGGGGTGCGATGGAATCTTGGTGGAACGTTGGCGTCCGTTGCCGCCGGCATGACCGTTGGCGTAGCTATGGTCACCATTGCCGTTGCTTCGCTCGGCCGTAAGGTGATCGGTTGTTTCAGCCCAGAAAAGGAGCTGACCATCAGAAAAAGGCGCGTCAAAAGGCAGCCATGCTGCATGCAGAGTTAAAGGCATAAACTATATTGTACCTTTGGCCCACAATCCGCACAAATTTTCGCATGCCCAAGACGTATACAAGTTCTATTCCCACACCCCGAGGCGAAGAGGCGTGGGATCGGCGCGGGATCGATGGATCGGGCGATGGCAGAGGATCAGGCGTGTGCCAACGGGAGGGTAAAGGTGAAGGTAGAACCATGACCGAGAGTGCTCGTCACGTGCATGGCGCCGCCATGCTGCTCGACCAGCGAGGCGGCAATGCTTAGGCCCAGGCCGGCGCCGCTGGCGTTGACTTTATTGGCATTGGAGGCCCGGAAAAAGGTGACAAAGAGGTTTTCAATCTCATCCTCGGCGATACCGATTCCCGTATCGGCGACTGCAACTTCGGCATAGCCTGTTGCCGCGTGCTCTTGAATCGAGACACGGATCGATCCGCCCTCCGGCGTATACTTGTTGGCGTTGCCCACGAGATTGACCAGAATCTGCAAGACGCGGGCCGGATCGCAAAGAACCACGACAGACTCCGCATGCGCCTCGGTGGTCAGCGTTTGTTGCTTGGATACGACCTGCAGGCGGACTTCTGCTTCCGCTCTGGCCGCGAGTTTAACCAGATCCGCCGGCTCCAGATTCAGCTCAAGATTGCCCGTTTCCAGGCGCGTCACGTCCAAGAGGTTGTTGAGCAGACCGAGCAGACGCTGGGCGCTGTTCTCGATGACCGTGGTGAAGTGGCGCTGCCGGTCGGCCAGCGGTCCGAAGGATTCGTCCTGCAGGAGTTCCGAGTAGCCGATCATGGCAGTCAAGGGCGAGCGCAACTCGTGGGCTGCCACGCCGACGAACCTGGACTTCAGCTGGTTGTTGCGGCGTAGCTCATGATTGGCGCTGCGGAGCATGGCGTTCTGTCGCGCCAGTTCATCGCGCAGGAGCGTGAGTTCGTTGCGCTGCTGCATGACCTTCTGACTGATCTGCCCTGCCGCGGAGATATCTTCCCAGACGGCGATCAGGCCGGGGCCGCGCGCGCCGTCGTCGCAGGCGCCTTCACCGGCATCCGGCGCGCACGCGGACGGTGCAACCAGCGTGAGATCGAAATAGGCGGTCGTACCATCTCGCTTTTCCCGGTTGATCATGCTGAGTTCAAAGCGCTCTTCGGACCCTGCGCATAGGGCTTCGATCGCCGCCTCACTGCCCACGAGTTCCGGGAAGACCGCATAGAGTTCCTGCCCTTCCGAGATCGGCCCGAGATAATCCGGCAACGTCCCGCCCATCTCCTTGATGCGCAAGGCGCTATCGACGCGGGCATAGCCGACACTGCGCGAACCCAGCACGGCCTCTAGAATGACGGCATGATAGTGAACTGGATTCATGCGGGGGATCACCTCAGGCAGACAGGAGGAGATGGGCCAATTTACGGAAGAGTGCCTCGACCGCATCTCCTTCCTTGGCGCTTGTCAGGAAGTAGGGCGCATTGAGCCCTGCTGCCAACTCGGCAACCGCGGCTTCCGGGATCTGGGCGGCAGGGAACAAATCGACCTTATTGGCGGCAAGAACCAGCGGTATGTGCAGATCGAGTTCGGTCAAATGCTCCATGTAGGCAGTCAGCTGCGGCAGGGTATCGGGCCGACTCAGATCGCAGACCAAAATGGCGCCGGCCGAGCCCCGGAGGTAGCTGGCGCGCAGCCGGTCGAATTCTTCGGAACCGGCCAGATCCCAGAGCATCATGGTCAGGTCGACCATCGCATCGCCCTGGGCGATGCCAATCGTCTTGCGGCTGACCTTCACGCCCACGGTGCTGATATATTTGTCGTCGAATCGCTGGTAGACGAAGCGCCGGACCAGGCTGGTCTTGCCGACGGAGAACTCTCCCAACATGCAGACTTTCTTGCTGATGGCGGTCACAATCCAACCATTCCTCTCGGCTTTCCCCAAATCGTGAACTACTGAGCCTGATCAGTCATGATTCGTTCTGCCAGTGACTGTCATTCGGGCAAAACATCGAGCTTCTGGCATATTGCACTGTTAACCAGAATTTTGCGCTTGTCATTCTGAACGGGTCGGCCCGAAATTTTCGAATTTGGCGACTGTCCAGTGAAGAATCTCGACGTTGCCGGAGCAGAGATTCTTCACT
>CAYZLP010000047.1:0-13335 GCA_964478635.1 uncultured Caldilineaceae bacterium | reverse complement strand
TCCATGGCCCCGCTCATGGCCGTGGCCGAGATGAGCATTTCGGGCACGAAGTACGTCCCTTCCTCAAAGAGCCGGCCCACCTCTTCCAGCGCGGGAATGAGGGAGTCAAAGAGCAGCGTCAAGGGACCCAGCCCTTCCGCCAGTCCTTGCTCGGTCAACGCACGCGCCGGCTCGGCGTCGCCATTGAGGGTGTGCTCGTACAGCTCGTCCAGAATCACTTCCTGGGCTTCGGTGAATTCTGTTTCATCCAGCGGTTGCTCTTCGGTCATGGTGCCTCTCCAAAATCCTGTTTGATCCATCACGATAAACGTAGCGCATCGACGACGTCCAGAAGCGCCTCCGGAGTGCCGACGTTGCCCGGGAAAACGATATAGGGCATTCCCGGAAAACGACTCTCCGGTCCCAATTGCCAAACGGGCACACCGGGCAAGATCTGTCCCAGCACCAGGGCCCGTACAACATTCAGCCCGGCCGTGGCCAGATCGCTCGACGTAATGCCGCCCTTGGCCAGCAGATAACGGGGGCGGATCGCCAGGGTTTTGACAATCGCAACCAGGCCGGACGAGACCCGGCGACCAATGGCCAGGCTGCTCTCTCCATCGGGACCGGTGACCAGTTCCCGGCTCGTGTAGACTGCCGCGTCGGCGTTCCGGCTCAGCGCCCGTTCGATTTCCCCGGCCACCCGCTGCACTTCCTGTTCGAAACGATCTTCATCCAGCAGCCGTTCGACGTGCAGTTCGATGCCGACGACTGCGCTTTCTCCCAACAGCGTCCGCACCTGGGCCGTCGTTTTGGGGACATATGAGCCGACCATGATCAGGCCGCCACCGATTGGGGGCAGACGAAGCTCGTCGGCCCGCAGGAGTGGCCGCGGCGCCAGACCCGCGCGTGCAGGGACAAAAGACGCGGCGGTGCGGTAGAGGAAACGCTTCCCCTGCCCTTCCGCCGCCAATAACGCGGCAACCAACACTTCCAGGTCGCGCGCCGCGGCGGCATTGACCACACAGACCGCGCCGGCCGGAAGCGCCAGCAGCCGCTCCGCGACCCGGGCCGGTCCGTCCCGACGGATCTCCTCAATGGTAATGGACGGGACCGCCTCGGCAGCAATGCGACCGCCCGTCTTTTCCGCCACCCAGTCGCGCAAGTCCGACGACTGGTAGCCGAACGCTGCGTCCCGGGCAAAGGGGGTTTCCGCCGCGGGGATCAGCCAGTCGTCTTCAGCCACATAGTGCACGTTGTTAACAGTATAGCGACCGCCTTCGAAGAAGCAAGGGGCCAAGATCCATGCGTCGAATTTTCGGGCAAGTCCGGTTGCCAACGCGTCGACCTCGCCGGGAAAGTGGCCGCGTAGCGTCGAGTCACTGCGGCTGACGACCGCGAAATCCCGGTCAACGTTGCGGCCCGCGGCAGACAGATTGCGGCCAATCTCCTCATTGATGGACTGGGCCGTCTCCGGCCCGTAGCTACGGGAGTTGGTGAGCAGATAGAAGGCGGGCGCCTCCTGCAGCAGTTCCGCCTCCAGTGCAGCCACCGACCAGGCCGTCAGCACGGGAATGTCGTGGACGGTCTGTGTGCCGGTCGGATCATCGTCCAGCACGACCAGCTTGCGCGCGTCCTCCCGCACCCGGGCCTGGATCGCGGGCAGGAGCGCCTCCGGCCATATGTCAGGTAGTGAATCGAACAGCGCCTTTCTGCGCACCTTCACGACTGGCGACCCCGGCGGGGTCGGGCGCGGCGTTGTGCCGGCGCCTGAGATGGGGCCAAATCCACAGCCGGCAGGGCAGGATTCAGGTCTTCCGGTTTTATTACATGGGCCAGGTCCAGGGGGTACCGGCCATATTCGTCCGCCGCTTCAAAGAGGGCGATAACATTCTCAGGCGGCACGTCCTCGCCGATATCATGGCAGGTGGAGAGAATGTAGCCGCCGCCCCGGCCCAGGTCCCAGATACGCTTGGCTACGTCATATCGCACTTCCTCGGGGGTAGAGAAGGGCAGCATCTGCTGAACGTCGATGGCGCCGTGAAAGACCAGCCGATCGCCGTAGGTCTCCTTCATGACGTAGGTGTCCATGCCCATGGCCGAGGTTTGGATGGGGTTGAGAATATCGACGTTCATCTCGATGATGTCGCCGATGACGGGCGTGACACTGCCGTCGGTGTGGTAGGAGAGCTTGACGTCGGCCAATCCCTTGATGTGGCCGAAGAGTTCCTTGAGCCGCGGCTTGATGAGCGCGCGGAAAAGGTCGGGTGAGATGAGCATGTTGTTCTGCGCGCCGATGTCGTCGGTGAAGTAGACCATCTGAACGTAGGGACCCACCGCCTTCATGTATCCGGTCCACATCTCTTTGTAGAGCCAGAGCAGCTTGTCCAGGATCGCCTCGGAAAATGCCCGGTCACCGGCCAAAGCCGCGAACATGCGCTCGTAGCCACAAACCTGGAGGGCTTTGGTCAACAGGCCGCCCTTGATGCTATCAGCCACCACGACGTACTCAGTGTTCTCGTAGAGGTACCTGGCCCGCTCGGCCAGCCCGGCGAAGAGTTTCGGGTCATAGGGATCGGGCCAGGGATGACGGTCCAGGTCCTCGATGGTCGCATCGGCCAGGGGAGATTCGGCCAGGCTGTAGGCGTTGAGCATGTGGACCCACTTGATGCCCCACATGTCGATGTACGCATCCTCCCCCGCCACCTCCTGGACGTCGATCCAGTTCGGTTCGAGCCAGCGAAAATCGACGTTGAACCGCTCCAACAATTTCTCGTCGGGGTAAATGTTTTGGACCATGCGGTCGAGCACCGCATCCTCGTTGCGCAAATCGGGATCGGCCAGATATGCCTTGAGTCTGGCATAGCCGTTGCGATGAATGGAACCGACGTGCCGACCCCAATCAACCGGCACTCGGTCCGCCTCCCGGAAGCTTGTGATGGCAGCAAACCGTTCACGTGGATTCATGGTGTCACTCCGTTGAGAGGCGAAGGGGACAGAACCTCTGCCTCCACCCCCAACATCCGGCACAGGTGTACCAGCTCCTCCCGGTAGATACCGTCCACGGCCAGGATGTGGTTGGAAGCGAATTGGTCGAGAAAGCGGTCGATGTCGGTGTGTAGCTTGGCGAAGGCCGTAGGCAGTTGATGACTGCCCCGGGCCGCAACGAAGGCGGCGTAGTCTTCTGCAGGCAGATCGATCGTCTCGCCGGTGAGAATCGTCATGTGATAGCGACCGGCGCGGCGAAAGAGCCGCGCAAAAGTGAGGGGACCGGGTGCGGTCGTGAAGTAGGTGATGGCGCCGCCGCCGGGCCGGTTGGCCGGACGCAGCTCGACCTGGCGCAGGTTCTCCGCAGGGTCGGGCGAGCGCTTGGCATACCAGGAGCAGAACGCGCCGCAGTTGGGCATGTAGAAGATGCGCGCTTCATCGTCTATGTAGCTCACATCCATGAAGAGCACCGGTTTGCCGCCCGAGACCTGCTTGAGCATCTCCATGGTCAACGCGGCGTCACCGTCGGCCTCGCACGCCATCATGGTCGGCTCCTTCACGCCGTCCGCGTCGTAGGGGCCGGGCAGGAGGGCAGCCGATATGCATTGGGGCACATAGTGGGTCGTCAGGTCGGGCATGCACTTGACCGCCACAAAATCGAGTCCCTTTTCGGCAATCAGCTCCTTGGTAGCCAGATAGCAGCGCACCTGATGGGCCAGCTTCTCGGGCGTCAGCTGCCCCTGCCCGTAGTCGACTCGGGCTACGCTCCGCTCCAGCCAGGCGACCATGGCCGCGGTCTGGCCGGGATCCACGCTTTCAGCCCGGCGGATGATCTCCAGCTGATCGATGTGCTCGGTGTCGACCTGGAACATCTGCTTCCACTGGAGGGGATCGAAGGTGCCCGTGTCGATGCCCAGGGAGCGCCCGCCAAAGAGGCCGAACGTCAGGCCGCGCAGGCGGGCCTGAGCCGCGGCCGCACGGAAGAAGGGCAGGGCTTGCTCCAGCATGCGGGCTGCGCCGGCATCGTCAAACTCGGCCCGGACCCGCAGATGGGGATAGCCGATCTGATCCAGTGTCCCCGCCGCGCCCAGGAAGCCCACCGTACCGTGGGTGCCCGGATCGCGATTGGTCAGCATGAGAGTAGGCCGGTCGAGGCGCTGCACGCCGCGTACCACCAGATTGGGCGACGTCCAGCAGGGCGTGTGGGCCACAAACGCCTCGACGCCCGCAGCCGCCAATGCATCGATCTGCTCGTCAATCTCTTCTTTGTGGCGGGCAACCGTAGAATAGGCAACCAGTTCGACGGGCAGCCGTTCGAAAAAGGCCACGGCCGCGGCATGGCGGGGCTCGGTCATACGCCGGAAGACGTGCTCCCACTCGTGGGCCCGATTGTCGCCAAAGGTGATCAGCCCGATTTTGGGATGGTTCTCGTTCATTTTTCCAGGGTCCGTGGGAAAGCCTGAATCATGCGGCCGCCGTCGGGGTAGATGGTCTGGCCGACGAAGTAGCTGGCGTCGTCGCTGGCCATGAAAACGCAGGCCCGGGCGATCTCCTTGCAGGAGGCGATGTAGCCGATGGGCAGGCGGCGCATGAGCTCGTTGTGCTTCTCTTCGTTGTGCACGACCCGCTGCATGAGTTCGGTCATGACCGGTCCCGGCGCCACGCCGTTGACGCGGATACCCTTGTCGATGAGGGCGAGGGCCATGGCTTTGGTCAGCTGATTGACGCCACCCTTGGCTGCGCAGTAGGGCACCTGGTCGGCCAGGGCCAGGACCGCCATGACCGACGACACGTTGACGATTACGCCCGGTTTCGCTTGTTCGACCATAACCCGGGCGGCGGCCTGGCTGAGCAGGAAGGTTCCTTTCAGATCGACACCCATGACCCAGTCCCAATCTTCCTCGGTAATGTCGAAGAAGTCGGCCGAGTGGTTGACGCCGGCGTTGTTGATCACGATATCGATGGTGCCGTACTCGTCGAGCGTGCGCGCGACCAGCGCGTCGACATCGGCCTTCTTGCTCACGTCGCAGCGCACGAAGATCGACTCACCGCCCGCGGCCCGGATCTCCTCCGCTACGGCCTCACCCAGCTCAACCGTGCGTCCTGTACCGACAACCTTGGCCCCTTCCAGGGCAAATTCCTTGGCAATGTCGACCCCAATGCCCTTGGTCGTGCCGGTCACAATCGCGACTTTGTCGTATAGTTTCATGTTCGTTCATCCTTGCGGGAGTGAAGATTGAAGAGTGAAGAGTGAAGGTTGGGTCGCGTAACGTATGCTGCCCAGGCAAGTGGCATGGATGTCAAACCCCTTACTTGTTCCAATTTTCAATCTTCAAGCGCTATTTTGCCTCTATGCCCACGGTGACCCTTCCGGCGGCTCGGTCTCCAGCGGCTTCACGCCCGGCGGGTATTTGGCGCGGATGTCTTCGATGACTTCGGCCATGAGGTCGATGACCCGGGTGACCATGGCTTCGCCTTTCTCGACGGTGGCCAAAGTGGCGTCGCCGATGATGCCGTTTTTGAGTTCTTTGTATTCGGGCCGGGCGAAGGTGCCCTCGAAGTGATACATCATGCCCGGCTTGGCCGGCAGCCCGGGGCCGATGATGAAGCGGCGATCGATGAGAGGCGTGCCGCCGCCTTTGTCGGCCTTGCTCATGTCGACCAGGTCGGGATAGAGATAGAGGGCCACGGAGGTTTCGGCCTCGTCTGCGTGCCACATGCCCGTCTCCAGCAACTCTTTCTGGTCGCGCAAGAAGTCGTACCAGTGGAGCGAGATGGTAAAAATGCCGTCGATTCCCAGCTTGTGCACCGCGACGATGGTAGAGGAGACCTGGCCGTGGGCCGAGAGGATGATGAACTTGTTGTAGCCGGCCACGGTCGCGCCCTTGATGATATCCTCGATCAGGGCGATGTGGGTTTCATAGCGCAGGGGAATGTTGGCCGGCATGTACCAGTGGTGGGCCGGGTGGGAACCGTACATGGGACAGGGCAACAGCATGACGCCCGTCTTTTCCGAGAGTTTTTCCGCCATGCCAATGGCGTTGAAATCATCCGAGCCGCAGGGACAGTGGGGACCGTGCTGCTCGATCGCACCGATGGGCAGGATGGCGATATCGTCTTCCTTGGCGTGATCCAGGACTTGTTGAGCCGTGAGATTCTGCCACCAATAGGCTTTGCCGAGCTCCATTTCTCTTCACTCCTTCGTGGACGTGCGCGAACGCACAGAAATATTGATAGGATGCGAAAGTGCATCGGTTCTACGAAAAGCGGTCAAAGTGAGCCTGCACGTGCAGTCGTGCGACATGCAGTCGTGCGACTTGCGGTCGTGCGACTTGCGGTCGATGGCGGTCGATTCGGCAGGCACGCTGATCCTACCAGGCCACGCCCAATGCATCGCCCAGTTTGGTCAACTCTTCATAGAGTTGGGGTGAAAGCGGGATCCCGTCCTGCCGGCGCTGCTGCTCCATGCGGTACTCCAGCTCCCCCGGAATCAGCATCTCCCGGCTCTGATCCCACATGGGCGATGCCTTGATATTGGCCGTAAATTCGGCCATGCTGTCGGTCAACTCTTCTTCATCCATCAGCGCCAACGGGTTGATGGCAAGCATCATGTGGCCGGTGAGACTCGGCTGTTCGGGCTGGCCGTACATGCTGCCCAGATTGTACTGAAAGATGCCGCTGGTCAGCACCCCACTGAGGATATCCACGACGTAGGACAATGCCAGTCCTTTGTGGCCGCCAACGGGCAGCAGAAAGCCGGCAAAGGCCTGCTCTGGGTCGTCAGTCGGTCGTCCTTCCCGGTCGGTGGCCCAATCCAGGGGGATCTTGTCGCCCTGCTTGGCCGCCAGCAGCAGCTTGCCGCCCGCCACGTTGGAGAGTGAGATGTCGAGCACGAAGGGAAAAACGCCGAAGGTTGGAATGGCGACGGCAATGGGGTTGTTGCCCGTAATCGGCTCGCTGCCGCCGGGCGCCACCATGTTGGGCCGCACGTTGGTCATGGCAATGCCGATCATGCCCTCTTCGGCGGCCATCCGCGCATAGAGCGCAGCCGCCCCGAAGTGGTTGCTCCGGGCCGCACCCACCACGCCCACGCTGTATTCCCGTGCGAGTTGGATCGCGCGGGCCATGGCCTTGCGCCCGACCAGAAAGCCCATGCCGTCGTCGCCGTCGATGATCTCCAGGGCCATGGCGCTGCGGGCAGCCGTAATATTGGGCGAGCGGTTGATGGCCCGATTGCGCACCCGCTGGGCATAAATGGGCAGGCGCAGGACACCGTGAGAATCGACGCCCCAGAGATTTGTCTGGACCAGGCAGTGCGCGCAATAGGCCGCGTCTTCGGGAGGCAGACCAGCGTTGAGCAGAATCGCTGTAGCGAACCGCTCAAGCTTTGGGGCCGCTACGATAACAGGTGCTTCAGTCATTGGATGTTTCCGTTTTCCGACAGGCTCGCGCGCTGTCCAGGGTTGATGGCCGGCCCCCGCTCGGGGCCACAAGGTCTACTTCACAGCCCCCATCGTCATGCCTTCCACGAAATAATTCCGGATGGTCAGCGACAGGACAAAGATGGGAATCATGACCAGCATTCCGGCGGCCGACATCCACTCCCACTGAACGCCGCGGTGGGTTTGTGTGGAAAGCAGGCCGACCGTCATGGTGGTGGCGCTGTCGCGCGTGAGCACGAGCGCATAGAGAAACTCATTCCACGACATGATAAAGGCAAAGACGGCCGTTGTGATAACGCCGGGCATGAGCAGTGGAAAGGTCACATGGCGCAAGACCTGGAACTCGTTGCAGCCATCCACCATGGCCGCCTCCTCTACCTCGCCCGGCAGGGCATCGGCAAAGCCCTTGAGCATCCACACCGCATAGGGAATTGTCAGGGACAGATTGATGATGATCAGGCCGAGGTGGGTATCGATCAGGCCGATGCGCCGGAAGAGCGTAAAAAAGGGGATGACGACCACGACGGGCGGCAGAAACTGGGTCGTCAACATCCAGAGCAAGAGGACCAGACTACCTTTGAAGACGTAGCGCGACAGCACATACGCGGCCATGGTCGCCAAGGGAATCGCGATCAGCACCGTGGCCAGCGAAATGATCATGCTGTTTAGAAAATAGGGTTTGAAGTCCAGCGGATCGCCGGCCAGGATAGCGCGAAAATTGTCGAGCGTCGGTGGGAAAAAGACGGCATTGGAATAGACATATTGCTCGGGCTTGAACGCTGTCAAAATCAGCCAGAAGATTGGAAACGCGATAAAGAACAGGCAGATCAAAGCCAGGATGACGTCCATCACCTTGACCACTCGCTTACGCAGCGTGTAGGACATGTCAAACCCCTCCCCGGCCGTAGAGCGCCCAGACGTAGAGAATCGCAAAGACCAGCATACCCAGGATCAGCAAGTAAGCCAGGGCCGCTGCATACCCCATGTCGATAAAGCGAAAACCGTTCAGATAGACATAGTAGTTCAAGGTCTGGGTTGCCCGGCCGGGACCGCCGCCGGTCATGGTCACGACCTGATCGAAGAGCTTGAGGGAGAAGATCGTCTTCAAGAGCGTGATGATGACGATCACCGGGCTCAGCAAGGGCAGCGTCACCCGGCGAAAGAGTTGCCAGTTCGTTGCACCCTCCACCTTGGCGGACTCGAAGATGTCCGTCGGGATGGAGCCGAGGGCGCCGAGAAACATGAGGGCAATGAGGGGCGCCCAGCCCCACACCTCAGACATGGCCAGCCAGAACTGGGCCCAAAACGCATTGGAGAGCCAAACGATCTCGGACGCCCAGGGAAAGGCAGCATCCAACATCGAGTCATAGACGCCCCACGAGGGATTGAGCATGAAGCGCCAGGAAAAACCTTTCAGAGCCGGCGCGACGGCAAAGGGGAAAATCAGCGTTGTCTTGACGAACGTATTGAGCCGGCTGGGCTTCTGCAAGATGAGCGCCATGGCCAGGCCGATCAAAACGGAGAGGGCCACAGAGATAATCGTAAAGGTCGTGGTGACCCAGATACTGTTCCAGAAGAAACGGTCGCCAAAGGCGCGGATGTAATTCTCGAAGCCGACAAACTCGCCGGGCGTCGGTGAACGATCGAGACGCCACTCGCGAAAGCTGAGGATGAGCGTATTGACCAGGGGAAATGCAGTCACCAGCAACACCACCAGCACGGACGGCGCCAGCAAAACGAACTTGATGTACTTGTTGCGCATGCTCACCTCCGATGGCGGTCGTGCAGGCGGATGCATCAGGCCGGCAACTGCGTCACGTCCCCGGCACGGCCCACCGAATCGCAGATTACCGGTGTAGCACGGGGCCGTGCTGGGGACGTAAACTAGGCAGTCATGCAGACAGATCGGAAAAAATCAGCGAACCTTAGTAATAGCCGCTCCGCTCCATAATCGCCTCGACATCCGAGGCCATCTGGTCCAGGGTCGCCTGGACGTCGGCGCCGGTGGCCATGTCATTGATGCCAATCTCGAGAATGCTCAGGATTTCGAGCCACTCTGGAATGATGGGGTTCGTCCGCGCCTCGGCCAGAATGGCCGCACCAACGGCCGGCAGGCCATCGTTCACAGCATTGACCTCAGAATCATTCAGCACAGAGAGACGCGTCGCGACGTTGGTGCTCACCTCCGGCGCGCTCTTGTCCATGATCACTTCTTTCTGGGTCTGGGCATTGTGAATCCACTTCATGTATTCCCACGCCGCCTCCTGGTTCTTGGAGTACGCGTTGATGCCCATGGGCCAAACGTGACCGTAGGTCGCCGGCTGCCCCTTGCCCTCCCAACTGGGCGCCGTGGCGAAGGCGACGTTTTCACAGACGTCAGGACCGCGCTCGCAGTCCTTCATGCGGCTGTACATCCACCACCAGCCCATGAACATGGCCGAGCGCCCCTGGATGAACTCTTCCAGCCCTTCCTGTTCATTGAAGGCAGTGGAGCCGGGGCCGGTCCACTCGTTGTTGAGCCAGTTGATGTAGCGTTCCGTAGCTTCAAGGCCCAACTCATCGTTGAAAGTGGGCTTCCAGTTCTCATCAAAAAGTTCGCCGCCGTTGCTCCAGAGCAGGGCCTCCCACCAGAAGGTGTTCTGACCGGCGTTGATGCCGTAGTAGACTGACAACGGATAGAGTTCGGTCTCGGCGGCAATCACCTCGGCCACGGCTTCCAACTCTTCCCAGGTAGTGGGCACTTCCAGGCCCAGTTCCTCGAAGACGTCCGTGCGATAGAAGAACATGAAGGGGTGACCGCGCAGGGGCAGCCCGTAGAGCTGGCCATCAAGGCCCTTGCTGGCTTCGACATAGGCTGCGGGATAGTCGCTCAGGTCGATGCCGGCCTCGGCGGCCATGTCGTCGAGGGGGATCATGTAAGGCTTCAGACCTGCGCCCCAGGCGTCGGTGAAGGCGAAGAGATCGTAGGCATCGGAGGCCGAAGTGGCTTCCGTGACCAGTTTCTCCTGGAATGCACCGTAGGGCACATCATCCCATTGGACGGTAATGCCGGTCATTTCCGTGAATTCGGTGTTGCTGCGATCGGCCAGCGACTTGAATTGCGCCGCCGTCGCGCAGCAGATCAGGAAGTTGAGAGAAGTGCCGTCATAGGGCTTGCCGGGCTGCAGGCCAAAAGCCTCCAACTTTGCCGCCATCTCCGGATCCATCTCTTCCATTGCCGGAGCAGCGTCGCCGGCGGCCGGTGCCTCGGCCGGGACGGCGGCCGGCGCGGCGCAGGCCGTCCAGACCAGGGCCATGACGATGAGCAGAGGAACCAACCACACGAATCGCCAACCTTTTGCTTGTTGCATAGAATCCTCCTTTGGTACGGGTGAAATGAGCGTATTATGAACGTGACGGGAAGCGTCGGCCATGGCCAATGGCGCAGACTTGTTGCAGTCGAAGCGCATCGGGCGGGCCAGTCACGGAACATACACCATCCAACGAGGCGACAAATCTATGAGCGCAAATCTATGAAAGCGATTTGGATAATTCCGGACGGGAAGCGTTTGATTGCCGGATTTCTCAGCTGCACATGGGTTTATGCATAGGTATGCACAAATCATATCGGAAACTTGACCGCGTGTCAAGCAATTACGAAAAATCACCACTGAATCGCAATTGGGGGCCAATAGATCGCGGAACCGAACGGATCCGGCGGACTTGTCGTGAGCCTGTCGAACGAATCAGAACGAATCCGTCTCAATCCGCCAAATCCACGGTCTATGCAGCAGCGGTCACCAACGATTTGCGTTCAATGTAGCGGACCGGGGTAGTCACCTGATGTACACGTTCCGTGTCCTGGTCCAGGCTGAGGCGGAGGATCTTGAGGGTCTCGTCAATCATTGCGTCCAGATCGATGCGAATGGTGGTCAGTTCGTAAGCAAGACGGGAGGCGGCGGGAATGTCGTCATACCCCATGACCTGGACGTCTTCCGGCACCCGGTAGCCCAAGCGATAGCGCAAGGCATCCATGACGCCCATGGCCATCAGATCTGATGCGGCAAAGATCCCGTCCGGTCCGGGCGATTGCGTCATGAGTTCGCACGTCGCCGCAAAGGCCGTGTCGTAGGAGAGATCGCCCGCCACTTCCACCGGGGGCGGCAGTCCCAGCTTCGAGAACGTAGCGTAGAAGCCGCGGCTGCGTTCGCGGCCGGTTGATGTATAGACCGGGGCGGCAACCAATGCCGGGCGTTCGATACCGGCCCGGATCATGGCTTCGGCCGCCAGTTGTCCGCCGGCGAAGTCATCTGCATTGACGGAATTGACGGATGCGGTCTCAATCCGGCGATTGAAGAGGATCAAGGGCGTTCGAAAGCGCGCGCAGACTGCCGCCATCTCTTCGGAGACAATCGCCGAAGTCGTGATGAGTGCGTCGACTTGATAATCCAGCGCAACCGGCAGCAACTCGTCGGCCGACAGGGCATTGCCCACATTGAAGAGCAGTACTTTGTAGCCGTCGGCTTGGAGCCGGATGGTGAGCTTCTCCAGCACATAGGGGGCGAAGGCCGTGTCGATGCCGGCCATGACGACACCAATCAGCAGCGACTGCTTTGTGATCAATCCCCTGGCCAGGTTATTGGGGCGGTATTGTAGCTGCACCGCAGCCTGGAGCACGCGCTCACGCGTGGCCGCGGAGATCCGTGAATCGTTGGAAAAGACTCTGGAAACGGTACTCTGGGAGACCCCGGCGCGGCGCGCGACATCTTCAGAAGTTGCTCTGGAATCCGACATGAGTGACAAACGGTCCCGAATCATAGCAGTTGCAGTCTCGCCCCACTATAGCACAAAGTGCCGCGATCAACAGCAAAATCCGGGGCTGACCAGCGATTCCAATCTCAAACCAAATTGACCGCGAATTTAGCAGATTGCGACGGATCTCGGCAGATTTGTCGCAGGTAATCCGTCTGATCGTTCGACAGGCTCACGACAGGTCCGCCGTATCCGGTTTGTTCCGCGGTCTAGTCGCCGGCATAGAGTTGTTTCAGCAAAGCGAACTCGTCAAAGCAGGTCCATTCCTGCACGATCCGGCCGGCCACGACCTCCTGGTGGGTGATGCCTAGCAGGAAGACGCGCTTGCCGGTAGGCGTCCCGTACCAGCCCGGGCCGTCGTGGGTTCCTTGAATGAACCAGCGGGTGGCCACGCTGCCCTTGTCCATGTCGCCCAGCCAGCAGACATGATCGACGGTCAGGGCGAGATCGGAAAATGCGGCTAGAAGCGAGAGAATCCACGCCCGATAATCGGCCCGCCCGTAGAGCTTGCGCGCCGACGGAATCCAGGCCAGTAGGTTGGGCGCAAAATAGGCGTCGATTTTATTGAGCAGACGCCAGTTCCAGATTTCATGAAAGTTCCGGCGTGCGAAGCCCTCAAGATCGTTCACACCCTTGGGTTCGACGGCCGGTGACGGCTGTTCCTGGCCGCGCAGGCGCTCTGGCTCGCCCACGGCCGGCGGCACGAGCGTGGCTTGACCGCCCGCCACCTCACCCTGGACCATGCGGCGGGCCAACTCATGGGGATCGTACCCGAGCTGGCGCACGAGGGCCATTTCGTCCCGGCAGATCCATTCTTCCACAATGCGATTCTCGCGCACGAAGCACTGGGCGATGCCGTAGCGCTGGACCTTGCGGCCGGTGGGCGGCCCATAAATGCTATACCCGGTGTTGTGGCCCAACCAGGAAATGCGATGAGAGGAATGAAAGCCCTCGCTATCGTTGCCGCTCCAAATGACGTCGTCGGCATAGAGACGCAGATCGGCGAAAGCGTTCATGGTGCGCAGGCTGGCGGCGATGACTGCGTCCCGGCCATAAGTCGTGCCCTCGGTGGTGTGGATGACGACATTGTGATTGTAGTGGGTATAGATCAGGCCCACGCCCCGCTCTTCCCAGA
>CAYZLP010000046.1:0-13378 GCA_964478635.1 uncultured Caldilineaceae bacterium | reverse complement strand
AGGTTCTGATTCCTGAAGCTGACGGCGGCATTCTCACGCATCGGGGGTGTGTTGAATACTCAACCGGCAAGGTGGCGCCAGGTGTCTTCGTCATCGTCACGACTGACGACATGCGCATACGCGAAGACCTGGCATTCTACTCGATGGGCGATGGTCCGTATTACACATTCTATCGCCCCTATCATCTCTGCAGCATCGAAACGCCTCAGGCTGTGGCCGAGGCAGTCATCTATGGGGAGAGCGTGCTCGTTCCCAAGGCGATGACGGCAGAGTTGGTGGCCGTCGCCAAGCGTGATCTCAAAGCAGGTCAGAAAGTGGATGGCATCGGCGGCTTCGACTTCTTCAGTCGTGTCTACACCGCGGAGGAAGCGCGGACCAACCGTGGAATGCCCATGGGGCTGACGCCGGGCGGCAGCGTTACCCGGGACATTGCCCGGGGCGAAATGTTGACCGCCGACAATTTCCAGCCCGATTCGTCAACCCTGGTCTACCAGCTTCGTCAGCTGCAAGACACGCTGGGGACAGAGTAGTGATATGTAGCGGGAGATACCGGCCGTTTCGTGGGGACCACGTGTCGATTCATCTGTCACTGCAAGCCCTGGAGGAAGTTCTCCAGCCCTTTTGCCTTGAGCCATTTTCGGAGGAGAAACTATGGAAATGCCCACAATCACCCTCGGCGTCATCATCGGCAATCGCAACTTCTTTGCCGATTCTCTGGTCAGCGCAGGCCGGACTGTCATTTTGGATAGACTGGCCGAGTTCGGCGTCAATGTCGTGATTGTCGATACGGAGACCACCAATCTCGGCGTGGTCGAAACGTGGTCCGACGCCCAGAAGTGCGCCGCACTCTTCAAACAACATCGGGACGAGATTGACGGCATCCTCGTGTCCCTGCCCAATTTTGGTGATGAAAAAGGCATTGCCGACGCCATCCGCCTCTCGGGTCTGACCGTACCGGTCCTGGTCCACGCTTTCCCCGACACAACAGAGGAACTGACCGTAGCCGGCCGGCGCGACGCCTTCTGCGGGAAGATTTCCGTCTGCAACGACCTCTACCAGTACGGCATCACCTTCAGCGTTACCCGGAACCATACGGTCGACCCGGCGAGTCCGGAATTCAAGGACGAAATGCGACGCTTCGTACAGCTGTGCAATGTCGTCAGGGGCATGCGTACGGCTCGCCTTGGCGCAGTGGGCGCACGCCCCAACGCATTCCAGACCGTCCGCTATAGCGAAAAGCTCCTGGAAGCCTCAGGCATCAACGTATCGACCATCGATCTCTCGGAAGTCTTCGGCAATGCCCAAATGATTGACAGTGCCGATGCGCGCATCCGGACCAAACTCGAGGAGATAAAGGCCTATGCACCCGGGACCAAAGCGCCCGACGACCGATTGGTACTCATGGCCAAGCTCGGCATCGTCATCTCCGACTGGATGGCGGAATATGATATCGACGCCACTGCAATCCAGTGCTGGGAATCGCTTCAAAAGAACTACGGCATCAATTCCTGCACCATCATGAGCATGATGAGCGACAAACTCATGCCCAGCGCCTGTGAAGTCGATATCGCCGGCGTGGCGGCCATGTACGCTCTTCAGCTCGCGTCCGGTACGCCCAGTGCCCTGGTGGACTGGAACAACAACTACAACGATGAGCCGAACAAGTGCCTCTACTTCCATTGCGGCAACTGGCCCAAGAGCGTCATCTCGGAAATCGAGTTGATCTCGGCCGAGGTACTCGGCGCGACGCTGGGCTCCGAAAATACCTGGGGCGCAATCCAGGGGCGTTCACCGGCCGGACCGCTCACCTATGCCCGGATCGAAACCGACGACCGCAGGGGAAGGATCAAGACCTACGTAGGCGAGGGCGCCTTTACGGACGATCCCCTCTCTCAGATCTCGGGCAGCCATGCCGTGGTGGAAGTTCCCGAACTGCAAGCCCTTATGCGCTACATCTGCAAGAACGGTTTCGCCCACCACTGTGCCATGAACCGCTCGCACGTAGCCAGCGTGCTGGCCGAGGCCTTCGAAGAGTATCTCGATTGGGATGTCTACTATCACCAGGGATAAGCGAAGGCTTGGGCAAGGGGCTGTCGCCGTAGCGGCGCCCCGTCATGGCCTATTCACGCGCTATCCGTGTCGATCACCGCTTTGTTCACGCAATGAGGAGGACGCCAGCCACACGAATGCAAACGCTTCCCAACGATCCAATCGCTGTTGTTTTCAACCATTTCGCTCACAAACGCAGAAGGAGAAAGACCAAATGAAACGACTTTTGACCGTATTATCGCTCATACTGGTGGTCGCCGTGCTGGCAGCCTGCGCCGCGCCGGCAGCTCCGGCCCCGGCGGCTGAGGGCGGCGGGGCTGCGCCCGCAGCAGAAGGCGAAGCCCTGACCATCTGTTTCGCCTATCAGGATCTGGAAACCGAGTTCTGGGTTGCCGGTCACAAGGCCATTGTCGAAACCTTGAGCGGCCTGGGCGTCGAAGTCATTGAGCGCAACGCCAATGAAGATGCCAACAAGCAACTCGAACAGGTGAAAGACTGCATCGCCCAAGAGGTGGACGGCATCATCATCATCCCGCAGGACGGCGAGAGCGCCGTGACCATCGTCGGCGAAGCCAACAAGGCCGGCATACCCATCGGCGTCTTCAACCGCCCGCCGGCCAACGATTCGAACCCGACGTTGGTCATCGTAGCCAACAACGAAGTAATCACCCAACAGGCCGTAGAACACATGGCGGAAGAGGCCAAGAAGCTGGGCCGCAAGGTCACGCCCTTGATCATGGTAGGCGATCTGGGTGACCCCAATGCCGTGGGCCGTCGCCAGGGCTTCTACAACGTCATCGAGGCGAATCCCGATCTCTTCAACGAAGTGATTGAAGTGCCTACCAAGTGGGACGGTGCCTTGGCCCTCTCCAATTTGGAAGCGGCCATGCAGGCCAATCCTGAGGTGGATTTCCTCTTCACTTCTTCCGACTTCATGTATCCCATGATTCGCTCCGTGCTGGAACCGCTTGGCAAATGGCAGGTCGTGGGCGACGAGAACCATGTGATTATGGGTGGGTTGGATGGCGACTCCCGTGCGTGCCAACTCATGCGTGACGGCTACGTGGACGCGACCGGCGTCCAGGATCTCTTCTTCGAGGCTGACACGATCATGAACGCCATGCTGGAAGCGATCGAAGCCGGCGAGACGACGCCCGAAAACTGGATGGACGACCCCGGCTTTGCCTTAACCCAGGCGAACTGGGAAGAACGGGCTGAGGATATGTGGGGCTGCAAACTCTTCGCCGAGAGCGGGGAGAGCCTGGAGCGTGCTTTCGGGCAGTAGGTACAAGAGTGAAGCAGGAATGCATTCCTGCTTCACTCCCGAAGCCAGGTGCTGCTGGTGGCCGCCCGTGAGAAGAACGCTGCCGGCAGCGCCTGCCTTGTCCGCCAGATTAACGCACTTTATTGCGGAGGACAAACATATGATGGATGCCAAGGTGAATGAGGCCCAGGCGACATCAACTGAGCTGAGCAAATCGACCGGCGCGTCAGGCCAGGGTCGGGTACGCAGTCTCCTGCGAAAGCTGCTCCTCTCCGAGTACTTTGTACTCTATTTGAGCATCGCATATTTCCTCATCCTGCTGCCCTTCATTCCGCGCATCGCCAGTCCCCAAAACTTGGGCAACATTTTTTCAAATATGTGGCCCTTGCTCGCCGTGGCAATCGGACAGACATTTGTGTTGATCATTGCCGGCATCGACCTCTCGCAGACGTCGATCATGGCGCTGGTCAGCGTCATCGGCGCGGCTATTATGACCAGCCAGCTCGATCCCGTTCTTTTTGAGAAAGCGCCACTGTGGGGGATTCTGCTCAGCGAAACAGGCGGACCGCTGGCCGGCAGTCCCCTGGCCATGCCTGTCGCAATCTTGGCCATGCTGCTGATTGGCGCATTGATTGGCTGGTTCAACGGCACGGCCGTCGCGCGACTCAAGATGCCACCCTTCATGGTAACCCTCGTCGGCATGATGTTCTTCAGCGCCCTGGCCATCTATCTTGTCAAGTCTGAAAACATTATCCATTTGCCCGCAAGCTACATCGCCATCGGTCAAGGCCAGATCGGCTTCATTCCCTATTCCTTTTTCATTGTCGGCGCCCTGGCCATCATTGCGCAATGGCTGCTGAGCCGTACCGTCCTGGGCCGCTGGTTTTATGCGGTCGGCACCAACATCAACACGGCGCGGATCTCCGGCGTACCGGTGCGGCGGGTCATCATTATGGCCTACGTTCTAAGCGGCTTCTTCGCTGCGGTCGGCTCGGTTTTCTACTCTTCTCGTCTGGCAGCAGGCCGCCCGACCTTGGGGGCAACCCTGTTGCTTGACGTGATCGGGGCCACCGTCATCGGCGGGACGAGTCTCTTCGGCGGGAAGGGCAAAATTATCTGGACCGTCTTCGGCGTGCTCTTCTTCGTTCTGCTCGACAACAGTCTGAACTTGCTCAACCTGTCCTATTTCTGGGTACAAATCGTCAAGGGCTCGGTCATTCTCATGGCTGCAACCTTCGACGTCGCCCGTACCCGCCTGCTGGCCAACGCGTAGAGGGAAATGCCATGAGCGAACCCATGATCTCCTTCGAGGCAATCAACAAATCCTTCTTCGGCGTGCCGGTGCTCAAAGACGTCACGTTCAGCCTGGCGCCGAGCAGGGTTCTCGGGCTGGTAGGCGAAAACGGCGCCGGCAAGAGCACGCTCATGAATCTGTTGGGCGGCGTACACCAACCTGATAGCGGGCGCATGACGCTGGCCGGCAAGCCCCATATCCCCCGGACGCCCAGCGACGCCTACGACGAAGGCATTGCCTTCATTCACCAGGAACTCAATCTTTTCACAAACCTGAGCATTGCCGAAAATATCTTCATCGACGGTTTTCCACACATAGGCTGGCTGCCGGTGCTCAACCGGCGACAGATGCGCACCGCAACGACGAATTTCTTGAATGCGGTCGATCTGAACGTCTCGCCCGATACGCTGGTTGAAAAGCTCTCGCCGGGTGAACGGCAGCTTGTGGAAATCGCCAAGGCCTTGAGCGTCGACGCCCGGGTCATCATCTTCGACGAACCGACGACCTCGCTCACGGCTCGGGAGACTGAACATCTTTTCGACCTGATCGACCGGCTCCGCAGCGACGGCGCGGCCATCATCTACATTTCTCATATCCTGAGCGACGTCATGCATTTGGCCGATGAGATTGCAGTGCTGCGCGACGGAGAACTGGTCGATCACGGCGTGCGGGAGGAATTCACCATCGACCGCATGATCACTTCAATGGTCGGGCGCGACATCAAACAGCTCTACCCCGAGCGTCTGGCCGATCCCACCGCAACGCCGATCCTTACCGTATCGGGTCTATCCCAACAAGGCATTATCGAAGACATCAATTTCACACTGCACAAAGGCGAAATTCTGGGCGTCTTTGGCCTGATGGGATCGGGACGTTCCGAAATGGCGCGGACGATCTTTGGGATGGAAGCGTTCGAACATGGTGAAATCCTCATCGACGGTACGGTGCAGAAGAAACGTTCGGCACGGGACAGCATTGCCAGTGGCATGGCCTTTGTGACGGAAAATCGGCGCGACGAAGGGCTGATGATGAATATCTCAATCGCCGAAAATGTCGGTCTCGTCTCCCTGCCCCAATATGCCCGTGCAACCATGGCGCCGGTGCGCGAAGCGAATTATTACCGGGCCATCGACAATACGGCGGAGAGCCTGCGCATCAAGAGCACCGACGTGCGCAACCAAGCGGTCAAGACGCTCAGCGGCGGCAATCAGCAGAAGACGGTCATCGGCAAATGGCTCATGGAGTCTCCCGAGATCCTGATCATCGATGAGCCGACGCGCGGCGTGGATGTCGGCGCCAAGTTCGAGATCTACAGCATCGTCAATCAGCTAGCAGCGGATGGAACGGGCGTACTCTTCATCTCCTCGGAGCTTGAAGAACTGATGGGTATGTGCGACCGCATCATGGTCATGAGCAACGGCGAAGTGCAGGCCATCTTTGCGCGACCGGAATTCGCCAAGGAACTCTTGCTGCGCGCAGCATTCAGGGAGAATGGAGCATGAAAAACGGCAATCGCATTGCGCAGGCGGTCCTCCAGAATATGACGCTGATTCTGTTTGTGGTCGTCTTCCTGATCTTCGGACTGCTCTCGCCCCGCTTTTTTGCGCTTCAGACCTTTGACAACATCTTGAAACAGGCATCCTTCATCGGCATTGTTGCCGTGGGCATGACATTTGTGATTCTCACCGCCGGGATCGATCTGTCGGTCGGGTCGAATATGTATCTCTCCACGGCCGTGGCTGCGCTGCTCATGCAGGACTTCGAATTCGGTGTCTTGCCTGCCTTCTTGGCCTGCCTGGCGGTGGGCGCGCTCTTCGGCGTAGTCAATGCATTGCTGATCACCCGCGTGCGCATCATTCCATTCGTGGCAACGCTCGGCACCATGGTAGCCGGCAAGGGGCTGGGCTTGCTCTTCACACGCTCAGTCACGATTCCCGTACCGGATGCCATGCTCGATTTGGGCCACACCCGCATACTCGGCTTCCTGGCCCTCCCAACGTTCATCTTTGCAGTCGTCGTCCTGATCGGTCACATGATCCTCACGATGACGCCCCTGGGGCGGCGCATCTATGCAGTGGGCAACGACCAGGAATCGGCCGAAAAGGCAGGCATCAATGTAGCGGACATCATCGGCACCGTCTATGTAATCAGCGGCATTACGGCCGCACTTGGCGGCTTTGTGGCCGTGGCGCAACAGGGCGTGGTGATCCCCGGTTTGGGCGAAGGCTATGAGTTCAACGCCATCGCAGCTGTCGTCCTGGGCGGTACCAGTCTCTTTGGTGGCGTAGGCACAGTCTTTCCGGGTACGGTACTCGGTGCGGTCCTTATTCAGATGATTCAAAGCGGCCTCGTCTACGCACGGGTCGACATCTATCTGCAGCCGCTCATCATGGCCGCCATTATCTTTTTTGCGGTCCTGCTCGATGCATTCCGCAACACGCAATTGCAGAAACTGCACCGGCGCAATATCCGCATGGAAGAGGGTGCGCTGCCTGAGGCGAGCAGCGGCGATTGACGCAAGCGCCTATTCCACCAACCGGTCAACACCAGCGGTTTCTCCTTTGTGGAAGCCCCGCCCTCCCTGCATCTTGAGGGCGGGGCGGGCGCCTCACAGGCGGAGGCAAAGACCGCTGTACTCGAAAGATTTCGACCACAGAGAATGCGGAGCGGAATGATGGATAACCAGACAGGTCTTGAAGCAGCCCAGGCCCTCATTCGTACGGAAGGTGAAGCGGTCATGGCCGCCGCCGAATTGCTGGACGAAAACTTCGTAGCGGCTGTGGACCTGCTCAGCACATGCAGCGGCGTGATCATGACCACCGGATCGGGGACGTCGGGAACGATCGCCCGTCGCGCGGCACACCTGCTCTCGACCATGGGTATGCATGCCTTCTTCGTGCATCCGGCCGATGCGCTGCATGGTCCCTCGGCATCGGTTGCCCCCGGTGACATCCTGATCGCCCTCTCCAAGGCAGGTCGCAGCGCCGAAATCAACGACTTTGCCCGGGTTGCACGAGCGCGGGGCGGGAAGATCATCAGTCTGACCTGGCAGCCGGACTCGGAGTTGGGAGGCCTGAGCGACGTCGTCCTCGCCCAACCCAATCGGGTTGATGCCGAAGGCGACGGTATCTTCCCCATGGGCAGCACGCTTGCAGCCGGCGCAATCTGCGATGCCCTGTGTCTGGCCGCCAAGCGGTTACGCGGCTTCGACAATGCTACCTTGGCCCAGACCCATCCCTCGGGGGCCACGGCGGATCTGGTCAGAAATGAGGGCACAGGGGGGGAATGGCACGATGGGTGATTTTCTGCTCGGTATCGACTACGGAACCGGCGGCGCAAAGGCATGCATCATCGACGTCGAGGGCGTCGTCCTTGGGTCCGCCTTCGAAGAATACCCCTTCTATCACGACCAACCCGGATGGTCCGAACATGACGCCCAGCGCTATTGGACTGTGGCCTGCCGCATGATTCGGGTGTGCCTGGACCAAGCGCGCATTGACTCACGCCAGATCCGCGGGATTGCAGTCTCATCCGCTCTGCCCTCCATGGTCATGGTCGATTCTGCGGGCAATCCGATCGAGCGGGCCTACAATCTACTCGATCGGCGGGCTACGGCCGAGGTGCAATGGCTCAAGCAAGAGATTGGCGAGGCGCGCATTCAGGCATTGACTGCCAACCGCATCGAGGACCATCCATCGCTGGTCAATCTGCTCTGGGAGCGGCGCAATCGTCCCGAGAGCTTCGCCCGCATCGACAAGGCACTCACCATCGACGGCTTCATTACGCGCAAGCTGACCGGGCAGAACGTCGTCTGCCACGGTGGTGCGGCGTTCTACGGCGTGGCCTACGATTTGCTCAACGAATGCTTTGACGAGGAAATGCTGACCGACATCGGCATCTCACCCGCCCTCTTGCCCGAGGTCCGCCGCTCGGAAGAGATCATCGGGGAAGTGACGGCGGCGGCCGCGGCCGAAACCGGGCTGGCAGCGGGTACGCCGGTGGCGGCCGGCCAGGTCGACTTCAATGCCTCCTGTATCGCCGCCGGCATTACCGAGCCCGGTGACCTCATGAGCAATCTGGGCACGGTGGGCAACTTCGGCGTGATTCATACCAGCCGGGACTTCAATTTTTCCGAGGTAGGTCTGGCCATGATCAACCTGGCCTTCACCGTCGACTCGGCCCGCCGCTACGTCACAATTCCATCAACCGCCACAGGTGGCCAGTCGCTCCGCTATCTGCGCGATAACTTTTCACACGTAGAGATGGAAACGGAACGCATCCTGGGCATCAACGCCTATGACCTGCTCAACCTGGAGGCAGCAAAGGTCGCGCCCGGCAGCGAGGGGCTAATCATCTTGCCCTATCTGGCCGGCGAACGCACGCCGATCTGGGATACGGCTGCCCGGGGGGTGATTTTCGGACTTTCCCTTCACCATGGCAAGGGGCACCTCGTCCGCGCGATGATGGAAGCCGTCGCCTACGCGCTGTACGATTCCTACCAGCTGATTGTCCAGTCGGGTCTGCCCATCAATTATCCCCTGGTGCTGAATGAAGGCGGTGCCGTCAGCAATTTGTGGCGCCAGATCATCACGGATGTTTTCAACGTGCCCACGGTACTGGTCAAACGCAGGACGGGCGCGCCTTTGGGAGATGCCATTCTGGCCGGAGTTGCCGGCGGCGTATTTCCCGATTTTTCGGTGGCAAAGCAATGGGTTGAGTATGCGGCGCCCATGGAGCCAAATGCGCGAAACCATGCGCATTACATGGAGTATTTCACGCTCTACAAGCGAATCTATGAACATGTAAAGGACGATTTCCAAGCACTGGCTACGCTGCGCGATCAGATATAGATTCGGGATGCAAATATCATCCGACAATACAATGCAGTAAAACAAGTTACAAGGTGGGAAAAAAGATGAAAGTTACCGTGCAGACCGCCCCTCGCACGCTCGAAATACGCGATGTCCCCGATCCCATGACCCCAGACGACGGCCTCGTCCTGCGCGTCATGGCCGTGGGCGTTTGCGGCTCCGATCTGCGCCGCTGGCGGCAGGGCGTCGACGCGGGCGAATTCGTGCCCGGTCATGAGGTAGCCGGCGTGGTCGAATCGGTCGGCCCTGCCGTGACGCGTTACCAGGTAGGCGACAGGCTTGCCCTGGGACCGGACATCCACTGCGGGGAATGCTGGTACTGCCAGCGGGGGCTCTACAACATTTGTGACAAGCCCCAATTCATGGGTATTTCGCCCAAATACCCCGGCGGCTTCGCCGAAAAGATGGTGTTGCCGGCCGAGGCGCTCAGTCGAGGCATCGTCAATCCGATTCCCGAAGGTCTTTCCTTCGAAATCGCAGCCCTGGCCGAGCCCTGCTCCTCGGTACTTGCCTCACACATCAAAACCAACACCAGCCTGAACGACACCGTCGTCGTCATCGGCGCCGGACCCATTGGCGCCTTGCTGGTAGCAACGGCCAAGGCGAGAGGCGCCCGCGCCTTCATCGTCGTGCGCAGCGAGACGCGACGTGAAATGACCCTGCGTTTTGAACCGGATGCAGTCATCGATGTGCGGACCGACGACATGGTCGAGAAGACGCTGGCGCTGACGAACGGTTTGGGCGCAGACATTGTCATTTGCGCCAACCCCTCGGTCGAAACCCAGACGGCGGCCGTGCACATGACGCGCAAGGGCGGCAAAATTGTGCTCTTCGGCGGCGTTCCCAAAAGCCAGCCCATGACCAGCTTGGATTCCAATCTGCTCCACTACGGTGAGCGCGAGGTTATCGGCGCGTTTTCGTACCACCCCACCATGCATGCCATGGCCCTGGATCTCTACCGCCAGGGCGCAATTCCCATCGAACGGCTGATCACCCATCGCTTCCCTCTGGAGCAGGTGGCGGAAGCCTTCGAGACGGCCGATAGCGGTGTGGGGCTCAAGGTCGTCGTGAAACCGGAGGCATAACATGTCCCTCATCGGTCTCGATATCGGCACCACCGGCTGCAAAGCCATCGTCTTTGCCGAAGATGGCACAATCCTGGCCCAGGCCGCCCGCGAATACGGCATCGCTACGCCCCGTCCCGGCTGGGCGGAGCAGGATGCGGAGGAGGTCTGGTTGCTGGCCTGGTCCGCCCTCAAGGAGGCCGTCGCCGCGACGGCGGATGATCCGCCCACAGCCATGGCTCTCTCTTGCCAGGGCGAGGCAGTGATGCCCGTAGATGACGCCGGGCGGGCGCTACGTTCCGTGATTCTGGGCATGGACACCCGCACCACCGCCGAGAATCGCTGGCTCGCCGACCAATTTGGCGCGGATGCCCTCTTTGCTCGGACGGGGATGGCGCTTCACACCATCAACACCCTGCCCAAATTGCTCTGGCTCCAAAGGAATGAGCCCGGGATCTGGGCGGCGGCCGACCAGTTTCTGCTCTATGAAGACTTCTTCCTGCGGCGCCTCAGCGGCAAAGCCGTGATCAGTCCTTGCCTGGCCTCCCGGACGCAGATGATGGATCTCGCTGGCGGCGCCTGGGCCACCGATCTGCTCGAAGCATGCATGATCGACACGACCCGGTTGGCGCCCATTGCGCCGCTGGAAGGAGGCGTGGTCGGCCATCTGCGCCCGGAACTGGTGGCAGAACTCGGGATCGCAGGTCCGGTGGCGTTGGCTGCCGGCGGCCACGACCAGGCCTGTGCGGCCCTAGGCAGCGGTGTCATCTCACCCGGCACGGCCATGGTCTCCACGGGGACGGCAGAAGTCATCGAGGTGGCCCTGGAGGAAGCCGTTTTGGACCCTGCACTGCGTGACGGCGGCATCTCTGTCTACCGGCACGTCGTGCCTGGCCGCTTCCTGGCCATGACGCTCAATCACAGCGGCGGTCTGCTGCTGCGCTGGTTTCGCGACGAATTCTGCGAACCCCAGATCGCCAGTGCCCGGGAGACCCGGCAGGATGTCTACGAACTGATCCTGACCGGCGCACCGGAAGGACCGACCGAACTCATGGTCTTGCCCCACTTTGCGGGCAGCGGGACGCCAACCCTCGACACCGCCTCACGCGGGGCGATTCTGGGATTGACCTTTGCGACCGATCGCCCGACGGTCGCAAAGGCGATCCTGGAAGGTCTCACCTTCGAACTGCGCACGAATGTCGACCTGTTACGTAGAGCCGATATTCCCCTCACCTCCATGCACGCAGTGGGCGGCGGCGCGCGCAGTTCCCTCTGGCTACAGCTCAAGGCCGACATCTGTAACGTACCCCTGCGCGTGCCTGCGGTGACCGAGGCGGCTTGCCTGGGTGCGGCCCTGCTGGCCGGGATGGGATCCGGCGTCTATCGCGACGCGGCGGACGCAGTCCAGCGCACCGTGCGCTGGCAGACGGACATCCAACCGGCTGCGGACGGCATGGCAACCTATGATGCACGGTACGCGCTCTATGCGTCGCTCTATCCGCTGCTCTGTGAGGTCAATCATCGCTTAGCCGGCTGAGCGGTGTCGCCACTGAAGTAAGATCCCCTGGGGATCTATCCCGCGCGACTCTGCTGCTGATGTCCGAGCGCGAGCCTGCCCCCAAGGCCGTGGTCCGTTGGTTTGCGCCCCTATCGTAATCTGCGCCACGATAAAGTCCACTCCAATCAAGCTATCCTCTCTGAATCTACCAAAATGTAAGTAAAAACGCGATGAACAACCATGACCGAAATCGTCAATGCCAAACACGAGCAGATTCTTGACACGGCCGAGGGGCTCTTTTCGACCCGGGGTTACAACGCCGTCCGTCTACGCGACATTGCCGACGCCGTGGACATCAAGCATGCCGCACTCTACTACTATGCGCCCGGCGGCAAAGAGCAGCTCTTCGTGGACGTGATGACGCGCAGTTTCGCGCGACATCATGCGGGTATGATGGCGGCGGTCGCAGACGCGGCACCAGACCTGCGCGCCCAGCTCGTCGCCGTGGCAGCGTGGCTGCTCGCCCATGCGCCGCTCAATATCGCCCACATGGAGCAGGCAGACTTTGCGGCGATCAGTCCCGAAAACGCGGAGAGACTCACCAACATGATCTTCGATGCCCTGCGCCTGCCCTTGCGCAGCGCGCTGGCCGCCGCCCAAGGGCAGGGCGACATCGTGATCGACGACGTGGACCTGGCTGCCTTGAGCTTCATTGTGCTGGTTGAGTCGGTCCACAATGCGACCAATCCGTTTCTGGTTGCGCGCAAAGAAGAGACGGTCGAAGCCATCATCGACATGCTGATGCTGGGTTGGCTGCCCCGTCCGTAAGTCTTTTTTTGAAGGATTTTTTTACCAACTTATAAGTAGAAAGAGCATATTTCAATGCAGGCAATCCAATTCGACAAATACGGGTCGGCCGACGCGCTTTACCTGGCCGACGTGCCTCGACCGGAACCCGGTCCCCGCGAAGTGCTCATGCGCGTGGGCGCCGCCAGCGTCAATCCGGCCGACGCCAACCTGCGTTCCGGCCGCTTTCGCCTGTTCCTGCGGCTCGAGTTACCCTTCATTCTTGGATCGGACGTTGCCGGCGTCGTGGCATCCGTGGGCGACGAGGTAACTGCATTCCGACCGGGGGACGCCATCTTTGCCATGATCGATTTTCGGAAAGGCGGCGGCTACGCTGAATATGTCGCTGTCGACGAGAAAGTCGTTGCGCCGATGCCGCCGGCACTCTCTCCGGTCGCCGCGGCCGGCGTGCCGTTGGCAGGACTCACGGCGCTCCAAGCCTTCGAGCGCACGCAGGCAGTTGGAGACGGCGCGTCGGTGCTCATATATGGC
>CAYZLP010000045.1:12096-13500 GCA_964478635.1 uncultured Caldilineaceae bacterium | reverse complement strand
AACGTCGGCCACAGAGAGAGCCGGTCATAGTATCCTCGATCCGCCGGCGCGTCCAAGGCACTCAGATCCAACTCGCGCATTACATCTTCGACAATGGCCGGTAGCGCGGCCAGCGCCTGCCGTTCCAATTCGGTCGGCGGTTCTACGTCATCATAGAAGCCGTCGATGGTGATCTCGCCTTGCGCGTTCTTCATGGTGGCCAGCAGATGGACCAGCGTCCAAATGGGGTTGGGCGCAACGCCGCCGAAGCCGCCCGAGTGGAGATCCCGGTTAGCGCCGCGGGCGCGGAGTTCGAATGAGGCCACGCCGCGCACGCCGAAGGCGATGCTGGCCTGGCCGCTTTCATGGACCGGGCCGTCGGCCGTGACCACCAGGTCGGTCTTGAGCAGATCCTTTTGATCGCGCACGAAGGCGGCAATGTGGGGACTGCCCACCTCCTCTTCGCCCTCCAGCAGGACGACGACATTGCAGGGCAGATGATCGGCCGCGGCCAGCCACGACTCGATGGCCAACAGTTGGGCGAAGTGCTGCCCCTTGTTGTCGCCCACGCCCCGCCCGTAGATGCGGCCATTGCGAATCTCGGGTTCGAAGGGGGGCGAAACCCAAGCCTCCAAAGGATCGGGCGGCTGGACGTCATAGTGGCCGTAGAGCAGCACCGTGGGTGCGCCGGGTACGTCCGACCGGCGCCCGAGGACCATGGGCCAGCCGGCGGTAGGCATGAGTTGCGCCTCCATCCCCAGGGCCTGAAGGCGCGCCAGCAAGAAATCCGCCACCTCGCCGATGCCCAGTCCGTGTGCGCTGATGCTGGGCATGCTCACGTATTCCATGAGGCGCCGCGTGAAATCATCGCGATGGTTGTCGATGTGGGCAAAAACTGCTTCAAGATTCGCCATCTTCATGCTCCTGCTCTCTCATTTCTGTGCATCGAAGTAGGACCAGCCGTCCAGATCGGGGGGCTGGATGCCGAGCTGGGTCAGGGTTGCCATAATCTGGGCGCGATGCTCGGTGGCATGGTTGATCGCCTGGGTCAATAGGATCGCTTTGGGCACGGGCCGGGTCGTTCCTTCCCAATTCACCTGCACATGTTCATCGGCTTGGACCTTGGGCGCCGCATCGATCAGGCCCGCGCCGCTCAGACGAATCGACTCCTGCAACTCGGCCATGCTTTGGGCCGGCGCGCCTGCCGGACGTCGGAACGGCTGCCCCGTGGTGATGCGATGCCAGTACGAGTATTCCGCATTGGCAATATGGGCCAGCGTTGCGCGGATCGAACCGTACGCGCCGACAATACTTGCATCCAATTGAGCATCGGATAGTCCGGCGCACAGTGCAAAGAGTTGGGCATTGGCCCACAGATTGTGACGGAAGAGCGTGTCGAGGGTTGGATAATCCAGGCTTGCCGGT
>CAYZLP010000045.1:0-11996 GCA_964478635.1 uncultured Caldilineaceae bacterium | reverse complement strand
GATGATAAGCCGTCCGCGTCGAAAGCGCAATTGAATATTCCGGGGCCGAGCATTCCGGGATTGGGCCAAGAAGATGTCGCTCATGCTCGATGGCGCTGGCCCAATCCCGGAATGCTCGGCCCTGGCGAACTTGACGAACCGGACGGCATTATTGGCAGTTGACCCAAAACCCGCTTCGGCGTACAATGGCAGCACAAATGTTCGATCTCTTTGCGAGAGGCGGCAAAGATGGCCAAAACCAAGACTCGCTTCGTCTGCACCAATTGCGGCAGCGTGCAGATGAAGTGGATGGGCAAATGCCCCGAATGTGATGAGTGGAACACACTGGAAGAGCAGGTCGTGCGCGTGGAGAAGGCGTCGCGCTCGGTAATGCCCGTCAACGGCGGCGCGCTGGCGAGTCCCGTTTCCCTGGCCCACATTCCGGTGGACGGTACGGATCGATTTCCCCTGCAGATGAGCGAGTTGAGCCGGGTGCTGGGCGGCGGCATCGTGCCCGGCGCCGCCGTCCTCGTGGGCGGCGATCCGGGCATTGGCAAGAGCACCCTGCTGCTGCAGATGGCCGCCGAAATCGCCAATAGCGCGGGACCGGTTCTCTACGTTTCGGCGGAAGAGAGCGCGCATCAGATCCGCCGCCGTGCGAACCGGCTGGGATTGAATGCCGAGCGCCTCTTCATCCTGTCGGAAATTGTGGTCGAGTCGATTGTGGCCCAAACCGAGCAGATGAAGCCGGCCCTACTCATCGTGGACTCCATCCAGGCCATCTACACCGAAAACAGCGCCAGCGCTGCCGGCACGGTCAGCCAGGTGCGCGATTGCGCCGCTCTCCTGCTGCGCCTGGCCAAGCAGCAGAACGTGCCCGTCTTCCTGGTCGGTCACGTGACCAAGGAGGGCGCCATTGCCGGCCCCAAAGTGCTGGAGCACATGGTGGATGTCGTTCTGCAGCTTGAGGGCGAGCGCTTTCATGCCTACCGGCTGCTCCGCTCCGTCAAGAACCGCTTTGGCAGCACGAACGAAGTCGGCATCTTCGAGATGACCGAGCAGGGTATGGCCGAAGTCGCCAATCCGTCAGAACTCTTTCTGGCCGAGCGGCTGCCCAATGCGGCCGGCAGCGCCATCGCCGTCTCCATGGAAGGGACGCGGCCGCTCCTGGTCGAAGTCCAGGCATTGGCCTCTCACACGGCGTTCAGCCAACCCCGGCGGACGACCAACGGCGTCGACCTCAACCGCCTGCTTCTGCTGGCGGCGGTCCTCTCCAAGCGGGTGGGCCTCAACCTCAGCGATCAGGATATCTTTGTGAACATTGTGGGCGGCATGCGCATCAACGAGCCGGCCGCGGATCTGTCCGTAGCCGTCGCCATCGCCAGCAGCTACCGCAACAAGCCCGTTGCGGCCGACCTGGCGATTGTCGGCGAAGTCGGGCTGAGCGGCGAGTTGCGCAGCGTGGGCCAGCTTCCCCGGCGCCTGCACGAGGCGGCCAAGCTTGGCTTCACCCGCGCGCTGGTGCCGCGCAGCATCCTCAAGCGGCAGGGGGAAGATCTGGCGCCGGGTATCCAGGTAATCGGCGCGCGTACGCTCCAGGACGCGCTAGAAGTGGCCCTGGCCGGGTAGGGAGCAAGTCCAGACTGCCCTGAAAATGGACCGCGGATAAGGCTGATTCAGCCGATCTGCGCGGATTTTCATCCCCCGTGGTGTGAATTAGCGCATGTGGACTTCCGCCTCTGAAATCGACCCTCTGCCCCAGATTGGCCCATCGCGCCGGGTCGGAACGTGCTACAATAGACGTAGCCGCGTACGGTCGATGGAGCAAGGGGGGCTGACCATGAAACCTACCTGCCGGTCCTGTCTCGTTGGAGCACTGGCGACCGGTCTACTTCTGGCGCTGATAAGGGCGCCGCTCAATGCGCAAATTCCGCCGACGACGCATACGCCCGTTTCGGCCTCGGCGACTCCGGTTCCCAATAGGACGCCGCTCCTCACCCCCGTCTACCTGCCCCTGATCGACAGCAATCGCCTGCCGGGTACGCCCGTTTATCTGCCCCTGATCGACCAGCGCCTGCCGACGCCGACCCCGACCACGCCCGTTGCGACGGTCAAATACGCGCGTATCAACCTGCGCCGGCAGCCGGACCTGATGGCCCCGCCGGCGGGGCAGATCGTGCGCGATACGGTCTGCGAGATCCTCCAGCGTGACACATCCGGAAGCTGGCTCCTACTACGCTGCCCCGCTGCCCTGGAAGGATGGGTGGACGCCCGCCTGGTCGAGCAGGCGGGGGACCTAACGCAGATCAGTGTGGCGGGCATGCCGACGCCCGGCGCGGCCCCGCCGCCCGCGCCCACCCCAACACCCACCTTGCCGCCTACTGCAACACCCACGCCGCCTCCCAGCGCCGAACCGTGGCAAGCGGAATACTACGATACGCCCTATCTGTCGGAGCCGCCGGTGGCAATCGCCCGGTTGGACGAGATCAATTTCGACTGGGGATTGGGCAGCCCGGATCCGGCCGTACCGGCAGACCGCTTCTCCGCGCGCTACACCCGGCGCATTGCGCCCGATCCAGCCTATTACCGCATTACCATCCGGGCAGACGACGGCGCGCGCTTCTGGTTGGACGGCGAACTGCTCCTGGATGGCTGGCTGGGCAGCCGCGGCGAAACCCTCTCCATCACGCGCTGGCTGAGCGGCGTGCACGATCTGCGCCTCGAATATTACGAAGACCGGATTGATGCCTCGCTCCGCCTCAGCATGCAGATGCAGCCCAACAACGGCCAGTGGCAAACGACATACTACGACGGCATCCTTTTGCAGGGGGCGCCCCTGCTGGTTCAGAGCGAACCGCGTGGCGTGCGTCCGTTGGATTATGCCTGGGGACAAAGCTCGCCCGCACCCGAAGTCGTGCCGGCGGACCGCTGGTCCTCCCGGCGGCAGAGCCGCTTCTACTTT
This sequence comes from uncultured Caldilineaceae bacterium, assembly GCA_964478635.1. Classification (GTDB taxonomy): domain Bacteria; phylum Chloroflexota; class Anaerolineae; order Caldilineales; family Caldilineaceae; genus JAGRCP01. The sequence continues at coordinate 9,055 of CAYZLP010000045.1, read as the reverse complement.
GAAAACGGCACCTATCGCTTCCATGTCGACGCCCAGGACGGCGTGCGCGTCTTCATCGACGATCTGTTGGTAATCGATGGCTGGCGCGACGGGCGCAACCGGGCAGAGAACCGCGTCATCGGCATTGGCGCCGGCATGCACAGCGTAACGGTTGAGCACTACAATCGGGTAGGGTCCGCTCGCTTGGAGGTCTGGTGGCAGCTGGAAGAGGGGCGCCAGTTGGCGCCATAGCGGCTGGCTGAAGACAATCTCCGTGAAGGCCTCACCCTACCGAGGAGACGCTGATTGGTTCCCGGACTATCGAATTGCAGCATAGAGTCACGCGCGGCAAGTGACTTTCGGCACTGGTACACATGACGCGCGGCTGACTACACTTGTGACACGGTGCATCTGACACGGTGCATCGGGAGAAGCTGCCAAACGAACGCGTGCAGAAGCTGGATCGGACAAAGGAAGGTAATCTATGCAAAGCAAACGCAGTCAACTCGGATTGGGCCTGCTCTTTATCGGCGCAGGCGTGCTCTTCTTGCTCCAGAATCTGGGCGTCTTCGGTGGGTTCAGCCCGATACTCTGGGCTTTCATCTTCGCGGTGGGCGCACTCTTTTTTCTTGCGCTCTTCATCGGCGACTATCATCAGCGCTGGTGGGCGGCCATTCCCGGCATGACCCTGTTTGGGCTGGCCGGCGCCGCCATGCTTGATGCGCTCAACATTGGGCTTCTGGGTCAGATGGCCGGCCCGTTTTTCCTGGCCAGTATCGGCAGCGGCTTCGTGCTGATTTTCGCAACCAATCCGGCCCACTGGTGGGCAATCATTCCGGGCGGCGTGCTGGGCACGCTGGCGGTGGTTGCCGCAGTCGAGGAGTTCGGCGAAGGGCCGTTTGAGGTCGGCAGCGTCTTCTTCCTGGGTCTGGGCATCACGTTTCTGGTGCTGGGACTCCTGCCGCGAGTAGACGGCCGTGCGCTCCGCTGGGCCCTGATTCCGGCCGGCGCTCTTCTGTTGTTCGGGCTCTTGGTCAACACCCCGGCCATTGCCTACGTCAACTACATCTGGCCGGTCGCTCTGATCATTGGCGGCGCATATCTGCTCTGGCGCGGCTACCAGGAGCAGGGTCGCCAACTCTAAACTGACGGGCGCACGGGATCATTGGTTTCAATCTGGCTCGTTGAGTTTGCATGCCCACGTGCGCGCTGGTCCGACCGCAGCAATTCATGCGACGTCCAGTACGCACGTGGGTGTGCGTGCGGAACGCAGAAACCATGATCTCGTAGTGCCTTGGACTTAATCCCTCACACAAAAATATCGCGCTTTCCGGGCAAACGCGACGGAGTGTACGGTACCCTCCGTCGCGCTTTTGTTGTCCGGTTCGTACAACTTTCGTCCGCAACTTTGAACCGCTTCTTGTGTTATGATTAGAGATCATCGCCTGGCTAGCTCCCGGCCAGACGAGCGCGGACAAGTTTTTGCAGCGAAAGAACACGTTCGAGCCATGGAACAGACGCACAACACCCACGAGAACGGTACCCAGCGGAACGGTACCCATCAGAATGGCAATCGCCCCCAGCGTATTGTGATCACCGGCGTCGGCGCGGTAACGCCCCTGGGCCTCACCGTCAGTGAAACCTGGGACGCACTGCTGGCCGCGCGTTCGGGCATCGATTACGTCCAGCGTAATGAAAGCGCAGAACCGGGCGTGCATTTCGCCGGCGAATTGAAAGGCTTCGATCCCAACAACTATATGGATCGCAAGGAAGCGCGCCGGCTGGATGAATATATCCAGTTTGCGCTGGTTGCCGCGGATGAAGCTATTGCCGATGCCGGTCTCCTCCCCGAAGACGAGGATCCGGTCCGTGTGGGCGTGCTGCTCTCCAGCTGTGTGGGCGGCTTCAAGACCATTTTGGAGAACCAGGCCACCTTGCTGGCCCGGGGGCCGCGCCGGCTGAGCCCATTTATGATTCCCAATATGCTGGTCGATAGTGCGGCCGGCCACGTGGCCATCAAATATGGCTTTCAAGGCCCCAACTATACGGTAACCAGTGCGTGTGCGACCGGCACATCGGCCTGTGGTGAGGCGTTTGAGATGTTGCGCCGGGGTGATGCCGATACCGTCATTGTTGGTGGTGCGGAGGCTGCGCTCACCCCCCTGGTCTTCGGTGGTTTCGAGCTCATGGGCGCCCTCAGCACCCACAGTGAAAATCCAGCCGGAGCTTGCCGGCCCTTTGACGCGGCGCGAGACGGCTTCGTTATGAGCGAAGGGGCGGCCATCCTCGTCATGGAGACTGCGGAACATGCCCAGGCGCGAAACGCGCGCATCTATGCCGAAGTGATCGGCTATGGCAGCAGTGGTGACGCATATCACATGGCCGCGCCTCATGAAGAGGGACGGGGAGCGTCCGACGCCATGAACATGGCGCTGCGCAAGGCAGCTGCCTATGGCGTCGCGCCGCAGGACGTGGATTACATCAATGCCCACGGTACGGCCACCCGCCTGAATGACCGGGCGGAAACGTTGGCCATCAAGCGCGTTTTCGGGGAACAGGCGTATAACATCGCCATCAGCAGCACCAAGAGCATGCTCGGCCATATGCTGGCCGGCGCCGGCGCAATTGAGGCCATCATCTGCGCCAAGGTGATCGAAAACGGGATCATCCCGCCGACGATCAACCTGCATCAACCCGATCCGGAGTGTGACCTGAACTACACGCCCCTCGCGCCGCAAAAGGCCGATGTGCGGGTAACGCTCAGCAACAGCTTCGGCTTCGGCGGGCACAACGCCTGCCTCATGCTGCGACGCTTTGAGACGAACGGCCAGGCGCGCTGAATCAGCAGCGTCGGCCGGACCGACGCACGCTATCGACAGGATGGAGTTGGCAGACATGACAGAATACGAAAGCAACGGCGCCGGTCATACCGCCAACGGCACGTCGCCCTCCGGGTTTGACTATGCACGCCGCTATGCCCAGATCGTGGGCTGGGGCTGCGTCGTGCCCGACAAGGTAATCACGAACAAGGATCTAGAACAAATCGTCGACACTTCCGACGAATGGATTCGCTCGCGTACGGGTATTGAGGAGCGGCACGTGGCAGCCGACCCCAAAGAGACAACGGCGACGCTGGCGACAGAGGCAGCCCGCCGTGCGCTGGCCGTGGCCGACGTGCATCCCAGCAAGGTGGACCTGATCATCTGTTCGACCAGTTCGCCCGAGTATATTTTCCCGGCCACAGCCTGCGTCGTCCAGAATGCCCTGGGCGCCAAGAATGCCGGCGCGTTCGATCTCAGCGCGGCCTGTTCCGGTTTCGTCTACGGACTCAGCATGGCCCGGGGTCATATTTTGGCGGGCGATGCCGAGTATGTGCTGGTCATCGGCTCCGAGACTCTGAGCCGCGTTGTAGACTGGACCGATCGCAACACCTGCGTGCTCTTTGGCGATGGCGCAGGTGCCGTGCTGGTGGCGGCCAGCGACGTGCCGGGCGGCATCATGGCCAGCGAACTGGGCAGTGACGGCTCGGGGGCGAATGTACTGATCATCCCCGGCGGCGGCAGCGCCATGCCTGCCAGCCTGGAAACGGTGAGCAACGGTAGCCACTACGCCAAGATGGACGGGAAGGCGGTCTTTCGCTTCGCGACCCGGGTGATGGCTACTGCCACGCGTGATGTGCTGGCCCGGGCCGGCCTCACCGTCAACGATGTCGATCTGGTGATTCCCCATCAGGCCAACATGCGTATCATTCAGAACAGCGTGCTCAAGCAGCTCAAAATTCCCGAAGAGAAAGTCATCATCAACGTCCAAAAATACGGCAACACCAGTACGGCCAGTATTCCCATCGCCCTGTGCGAGGCCATTGAGGCCGGCAAGGTGCGCCCCGATGACAACATTGTCTTTGTGGGCTTCGGCGCCGGCCTGACTTGGGCCGCATGCGCCATCAAGTGGAGCGTACCCGTCGAAACGGTGCGCAAGGCCGGCTGGTGGAAGAGCACCCGGCGTCAGGCGACCTATCAGGCGGCGGCCGCCCGCAGCATGTGGAAGCGGGCCGTGCGCTGGGTCTACGACGTCCTGCCGACGGATCCGGAAGGACGCCCGGTTCACCCGGAGGAATCCCCGGACAAGAACGCGCAGTCGGAAGAGGAGTAAAGGCAGCCGCAGCGGGCCCGCCCGCCGAATGGATTCTGGCAACAAAAAGCCACCGGGAAACGAAACTGGTTTCCCGGTGGCTTTTTCTGTTTGCAGGCGTTTCCCGGACCTACGCCATTGGCATGGACCAATGCCAGGCCGGACAGCACGGCACCCGGCGACCGTCTATGCCTATCCCTCGAATTGGCTGACGACCTCGGGCTGAATCAGATACCAGATCGTGAAGCCGCCGATAATCGTTCCGATAGGGATGAAGAAGAGACTCAGGACTGCCACGACCATGCTGGCAATACGGGCCCACTGCCGCCGCTTCAACAGTCCGTAGCCAAGGGCCAGGAAAAAGGCCGTGAAGAACATGAGCACCACGGCAATAACGCCCAGGATGGCCGTCGCGATCAGCGCACCGGGGTCCTCGACGATGCCGACAATCGCCGTAATCGCAGCGGGCAGTGAAACGCCCACCGTTCCCAGAAGAAAGAGCCCGGCCACCACAAAATGATAGATCGCCAGCAGCATGACGCCGTCTAGGCTGGACGAAGCACCCGTTGCGGCCGAGGCCGGCGCATTTGCTGTTACCTCACCCGGGCTTCCTGCAGCCGGACTTCCTGCAGCCGGCGGGGCGGACGTTTCGGCCGCCGGGAGTACGCTAGGCTGCGTCTTGGTTTCGACCAACACTTCTTCTTGTGTCATTGAACACCTTCACCTTCAAGCGTGACTACGTCTTCCGCTGTGCTAGTAAATCCCAGTGGAAATGAACCTACAGTTTCTACCAGAGGTAGGAGTGCCGAATTTCCGTCGTGGTATTTACGCCGCAATGTACTAGTAGATTTCACTTGCCGTAGAACTCATTCATCGTCGTAGCAATCCCCAACACAAATTCAAAACATCTGGAGACCCCTACTTAACGTCCGCCCTAAAATGCACTATAATGACTTCACTGTGCCGGATGAACCAAAATCGCCGGCTTGCGATTTGTTACCGACAGCGGGTGGAATGTGCAGTCAATCATCAGTACGCAGGCGGCAAACAAAAGTTGCAGCGCCCAATAAGCGTCCATTCGAAAATTCGGTTGTGAGTCCCAACTCTTCTCCAACCAGAGTGCTCGCCACAGAGAATTTTCGGATAGATTCCTAGACTTGACGCCTCTGTCGAAAACCGCGGCACAGACGTTTGATCGATTCGAAGATATTGAGACCCAAAATTAAATCACCCCTGGAGGGAAGAATGAGTGAAATCATCTATATAAACGGCCGGGAAGTGCTCGATAGCCGCGGCAACCCCACGGTTGAAGTGGAAGTATTGCTGGAAGACGGCGGCTACGGCAGCGCAATCGTGCCCAGCGGCGCCAGCACCGGCGTCCACGAAGCAGTCGAACTGCGCGATGGCGACAAGAGCCGCTACGGCGGCAAGGGCGTCCTCAAAGCCGTGGGCAATGTCAACACGATTCTGGCCGACGAACTGCTCGGCATGGATGCCCTGGATCAGATCGCGATCGACGAATATATGCTTGAGCTGGACGGCAGCGAGAACAAGGGTAATCTGGGCGCCAATGCCATCTTGGGCGTGAGCCTGGCCGTGGCCAAGGCGGCGGCCAACTCGGTGGGGCTGCCGCTCTATCGTTACCTGGGCGGCTCCAGCGCACGCACCCTGCCCGTCCCAATGATGAACATTCTCAACGGCGGCAAGCATGCCGTGGGCAGCACCGACTTTCAAGAGTTCATGGTCATGCCCGTGGGCGCACCTTCATTTGGTGAATGCGTGCGCTGGGGCGCCGAGATCTACCACAGCCTGAAAAAGGTGCTCCACGATGCCGGCCACAGCACCAACGTCGGTGACGAAGGCGGCTTCGCCCCGAGTCTGGGCGGAAACGCCAAGGCCATCGAGGTTATCCTGCAAGCCATCGAAAAGGCCGGCTACGTTCCCGGTGAACAGGTCTTCATCGCGCTGGATCCGGCGACGAGCGAACTCTATGACAAGGAGAGCGGTCGCTACAAGCTGGAAATCGAAGGCCGGGAACTGAGCAGTGAGGAGATGGTGGAGCTCTGGGCCGGGTGGGTCGATCGCTATCCCATCATCAGCATCGAAGACGGCCTGGACGAAGATGACTGGTCCGGTTGGCAGTTACTCTACAGCAAGCTGGGCGACAAGGTTCAGCTCGTCGGCGATGACCTCTTGGTGACCAACGTCAAGCGCATCGAACGGGCCATCGAAGAGAAGGCATGCAACTCCCTGCTGTGCAAGGTCAACCAGATCGGTACCCTGACCGAGAGCATCGCCGCCATCGATATGAGCCAGCGCGCCGGCTGGTCGGCCGTGGTCAGCCATCGCTCCGGAGAGAGCGAAGACGCCACCATCGCCGATCTGGTCGTTGCCTTCAACACGGGCCAGATCAAGACGGGTGCGCCGGCGCGAAGTGATCGGGTTGCCAAATACAATCAGCTGCTACGGATTGCGGACGGACTGGGCGACATGGGCGTTTATGCGGGGATTTCGGCCTTCCCGCATCTGCGGTAAAGACCCTGCGTCGCGGTGCAGGACAGGATTAACCGCGGATGAAACGGATCGCGCGGATTGCTGCGGATTCGTTTGTAGCCACCTGAATACGACGGCCCGGCAGGAATCAAGTCCATCGCTTCCTGCCGGGCCGTTTACCCCCGATCTCGATTTTTCATTACTGGATCACGGACGAAATCTGGGGCGTACCATATGAACACTTATTTTTCTCGAACGCTCCGCTTCTTCATCGGTTTTGCCAGCATCGGCATATCGATTGCCTTTCTCCGGGCCGGCGCCTACTATTTCAACGCGTTCTTCCTGGCCTTGATCATCGTGCTGACGGTCAGCCCTCTCATGCTCTGGATGCGGCGCCATCGCTTTCCGGCCGCGCTGGCGCTCCTGATCGGTCTGATCATCACGCTCTCCTTTACTGCGCTGCTTGCGGGCGTGATTGCCCTGAGCGTTCTGCGCATCGGCCAAATGCTGCCGCTCTTCGCCACCCAGATCGAAGGGGCGATCACGGCGGTCGATCAGTTCTTGCTCCAGTACGGCATCAGCTTGTCCGAACTGGCTGCTCTGATCGAACCTCAAGAAATTGTCAGCTTTGGCACCCGCATGCTCAATGGCGTCCTGGAAAGCGTCTCTCTCTTCTTTATGACGCTGCTGATCATTGTGTTCATGTCGGTGGAGGCCTTCGCTTTTCCCGACAAGGTCGAACGCCAGCTGCGCTTGGGCAACCCCCAATTCATGACCGTCTACAGCTTCGCCGACAATATCCGCCAGTACGTCAGCATCACCACCATTCTCGGTCTGGTCGGCGGTATTTTTGTGGGCGTTGTGCTCTACCTGTTCGGGCTCGATTTCGCGGGCATGTGGGCCATTCTCTACTTCGTGATGAACTATGTGCCCATGCTCGGCTTCTGGTTCGCACTCATTCCGCCGGTGCTGCTCGCCTTTGCGACCCTTGGTGTCGGCCCCGCCGTGGTCATTTTTCTCTTTTATATGATCATCAGCACGCTAATCAACCAGGTGTTGAAACCGGCCTTCATGCGCGGCGGACTGGACCTCTCCCCGCTTTGGTCGGTCTTGTCGCTAGTTTTCTGGGCGGCTATCTTAGGGCCACCGGGCTTCATTATCGGCGTACCCTTGACCATCGCCCTCAAGGAACTGGTCCTGGCAACCGATGAGGACAACGCTTGGATCAACGACGTCATTAGCGCCACCGTGCCCAAAGATGAACTTCCTCTTGCTGCCGCCGGGGTTACGCCGCCTCAACCGGCCGACCAGGCCGAGACTGGCTCGTAAATGCCGGCGGCAATGAACCGCCAGTTTCTACCAGTGGCTGGGGCCGCATTTCCGCTGCAATATACTGACGGCAGTTGAAAAGACGAGTTCACCAAATACACGCGGCGCTGGGTTGACTAAGCTTCCTCGCTTACCAACACCTCTCGCGCCTTGGCCAATTCGGCCAGGTGCTCCTCGCTGACCGTGGGGTATTGGGGATCGATCTCGATGAGCTTGTTGGCCACGATCGCGGCTACGCCCAACCGGGTGAACCACTTGTGATCGGCCGGCACGATGTGCCAGGGTGCCCACTTGGTGCTGGTCTTGGCAAACATTTGCTCGTAGGCAGCCGTGTAGTCGTCCCAATAGGCTCGTTCCCGCGCGTCGGCTTCCGAGAATTTCCAGTTCTTTTCGGGGCGATCGATGCGCTCCAAGAAACGTTCCTTCTGTTCTTCCTTGGAGACATTGAGGAAGATCTTGATGACGTGAATACCCTGATTGGTCAGATACTGCTCATAGTTGTTGATCTCCTCGTAGCGCCGTTCCCAGATGCCATCATCTTTGAGTTCCGGCGGCAGATGTTGGGCCTCCAGAATGGCAGGATGAACGCGCACAACCAGTACCTCTTCATAGTAGGACCGGTTGAATATCCCGATACGTCCCCGTTCGGGCAGGGCAATATTCGAGCGCCACAGATAATCGTGATCCAGTTCCTGGGCGCTGGGTGCCTTGAAGCTGTAGACCTGGGTACCCTGGGGGTTGAGCCCGCGCATGACATGCTTGATGGCGCTGTCCTTGCCCGCCGCGTCCCGGGCTTGCAGGATGATGAGCAGGGCGTCGGTATTCTCGGCGTAAAGACGATCCTGATACTGAAAGAGGAGTTCGACCCCCTGCTCCAGCATGGCGTAGGCATCGTTTTTCTTGATGAACTTGCCCTTGTAGCCGGCGTCATAATCGGACAGCTTGACCTTCTTCTTGCTCGGCTTCACCAGGAAGGGTTGAATGAATTCTGCCAGATTCTCCTGCTGATCCGCGCTGACTTCGACAGGCTCTTTCTTCGATTTCGCCATGAGGCTCGTCCTTTCGATTCAATTGATGGATATGGGAAAAACAGCGTTGTACCAAGAGATGCAACTCGAGGCCG
>CAYZLP010000044.1:0-13514 GCA_964478635.1 uncultured Caldilineaceae bacterium | reverse complement strand
ATGACGGCGGCATTGGTTGGCATGATCTGCGCAATGAGCATGATGCCCGGAACATCGACGACGGTAATTCTGGATACGACCTGGACTTTTGGACGGAAGCTGGGCTTTGTGACGGCGCTCGGAGGCTCGGCCGGCGTCGCCATCTATATGCTGCTGGCGCTCTTTGCTGGAACCTACCTGACCGGCAGCGGCCTGTGGATGAACTTACTTGAAGGGGCGGGCGCGCTCTATCTGGCTGCGCTTGGCGTCATGGCTCTGATCGAGGCCTTCACAGCCAAGGTACCCAACGGGCATGCAGTGACCTCAACGCTCGGGGTAAGAGCCTTTCTATCCGGCATCCTATCAACCTGCCTCAGTCCGGCAACGGCCCTCTTCTACTTGGTCATTCTTGCCCAGTACGACTTTGGCACGATTCCGGCTGTCCAAGGTATCCTGCTGGCCGGCCTCATCCACATTTGCTTCCGGCTTGTCTGGTACGGCGCGTGGATCCATCTAATTGACCCGCTGCGCGGCGCACTGGCAACGTTGTGGGTCCAGCGAGTGATGAAGTTGACGACAGCCATGCTGCTGATGGGCCTGAGCATTTACGTCATCCGCTGATCCACCAAGGTTCCCCTGATTACAGCCAGATTTTTCATCCTTTCAGGCGCCCAGCTGTCTGACTTTTGAGAAAGGTCAGACAGCTTTTTCGGCGCGCGCTACGCAATTTCCATGCTCAGTAAACCCCGAATACTCCATTTGGCAGATGCGATTTCGCCCGTCCGGCGCGATGCTATTGGCAAGCATCGGCATATCGGATGCCTTCATCCAGCCGGGAAAGGGAAAAAACATGTCTACCATGAAGAGGCTCATTCAGAGGCACGCACTCCTGACATACTGCGGCCTGACCATCCTGCTCTCGTGGGGATCACTTTTCTTTGTGATCGGTCCGGGGGGATTCTTGGGAACTGAGGCTCCTTCGGAAGCGCAGATGCCCCTGATGTTCGTCGCCGTCCTGACCGGTCCCAGCCTCGCCGGCTTGCTGGTGACCGGTATTGTTCACGGGCGGGCGGGGCTACGCGTGTTGTGGATGCGCCTACGCAAATGGCGGGTGGGCGTGGGCTGGTACGCGATTGCGTTGCTGACGGCACCGCTGCTGATCAACGGGATTCTCTACGTCCTTTCACGCGTATCTCCGGCGTATCTTCCCACCATTGCGACGAACGGCGGCGGCGCGTCACTCTTGGCGGCCGGCATGGCCGGCGCGCTGGCGGCGGGCATCCTGGAGGAGATCGGCTGGACGGGTTTTGCCGTGCCGGAGATGAGGCGGCGACACGGCCCGCTAGTCACAGGCCTTATAGTCGGCGGTATTTGGGGGGCGTGGCATTATCCCCTCTTCGCGGGCAGCGCCGCTGCTGCCGGCAACGTCCCGCCGGCGCTCTACCTGGCCGTGCTGCTCTTCGCCGTCCTACCGCCCTTCCGGGTGCTCATGGTCTGGGTTCACGACCATACGGAGAGCCTCTTGTTGGCGATTCTCATGCATGCCAGCCTGACCGGCAGCACTCTAATCTTCCAGCCCGCGGCGACCGGCGTGCAGACCGTGATCTACGATCTGTTGCTGGCCGGCGCGCTGTGGGCGATTGCTGGCTGCGTCCTGCTGTTTGAAAGTGGACGACTCTCCCGGAAAGTACGGCGCCATCCGGCAGCCGAGCAAGAGGAGGCAGGGAGCGGATATTCCGGCAGCCCCAAGGCGATGGGCCAAGGATAGCGGGGGAGGCTGCGATGGCAGAATATTGCCAGATTATCATCCGGGGACGTTTGGATCCGCTCTGGTCTGATTGGTTCGCCGGATTGACGTTGACGCATCCCAACAATGACGAAACGATGCTTTCAGGGGTGCTGCCCGATCAGGCGGCCCTCTACGGACTCTTGGAGCGAATTCGCGATCTCAACCTGAGACTGGTCGCACTCACCTGTCGCGATTCGCTCGTCGGTCCGGTTCAGGAATCAGGCTAGGGCCGAGCTGGGGCTCGGTGGTCCTGAGGGGGGGATGCTACCCTGGGATCGCCAGGCCCCAGCCTGGCGTTGAAGGGCGATGCAGATGGGGCCGAGCTGGGGCTCGGCGGTCCTGAGGGGGGATGCTATCCTGGGATCGCCAGGCCCCAGCCTGGCGTTGAAGGGCGATGCAGATGGGGCCGAGCTGGGGCTCGGCGGTCCTGAGGGGGGGCAAGATAGGATGCGTTTGGGCGCCTTACAGCGTCAGCGTCTCTTTGCCGTGAAGCCGATCCTGAATGCGTTGGATAACCCGGTCCAGGCTGGCGCTGTCGTTGACGTAGTTGAGGTTGTCCGTCTCTACAGTCAACACCGGGCAGAGGGTGAAGTTGCCGATCCACTCATCATAGCGGCGGTTGAGCGATTCCAGATAGTTGATGGGCACAGTCTGTTCGTAGTCACGTCCCCTGCCGTCGATACGGGCAGCAAGGGTCTCCACCCGGGCACGAAGGTAGACCACCAGATCGGGCGGGCGCAGCAGCGCAGCCAGCGACTGGTACAAATCGTGGTAGGTCGCCCAATCCCGGGCGCTCATCCGGCCCTGGCTGTAGAGATTGTGGGCAAAGATCTCCGCATCTTCGTAGACGCTGCGGTCCTGCACCACGGAGCGCGCGGCATGGTGTAGGGCGGCGTGTTGGCGCAGGCGCCGGGCCAGGAAGAACGCTTGCGAATGAAAGCTCCAACGCTCCATATCCGCATAGAAGTCGCTAAGATAGGGATTCTCGTCTACGGCCTCATAGACGGGTTCCCAACCCAAGCGTGCGGACATGAGTTCGGTAAGGGTCGATTTGCCTACGCCGATATTCCCGGCGATGGCGACGAAGTAGGTTGGCGGCATGGCGGTTCTGGGCAGTCTTCTCGCTGGGTGATGGCAAAGCCAATGACAGATTTGAGAGACATTGTAGCGGACGCGAGCCTCATCGGCCAGTTGACGGGCCATGCAGGGTGTACGCTTTGCGGTAGCATGGCGAGGCTATTGCGCCAAGGCGCGAGCCCGTCCGAGCAGTAACCTCCGTTCGCGTTCGTTCTGGGTCAATCCGGCGGCCCGCTCGAATTCAGCCCGTGCTTCCTCAAGCCGACCGAGTTTCTCTAGCAAGTCACCCCGGACGCTGGGCAAGAGATGGTAGCGGGCTAGAGAGGGCTCTTCCTGCAGCAAATCGACCAGTTCCAGGCCGACACCCGGTCCATAGGCCATGGCCAACGCGACGGCGCGATTCAATTCGACCACGGGCGACGGCCTGAGTTGGGCCAAGGCATCGTAGAGCGCGGCAATGCGTTCCCAGTCGGTTTCATCTGCAGTGAGGGCCCGGGCATGACATGCGCTAATGGCCGCCTGGAGTGCGTATGGGCCATAGCCCTGGCCTAAACCCTCGGCCTTTTCCAGGGCTGCCAACCCGCGGCGAATGAGCAACTGATCCCACCGTGCGCGGTCTTGATCCAGAAGCAGGATTGGTTCCCCTTGGCCGCCAACCCGGGCGCGGAGGCGGGAGGCTTGAATCTCCATAAGGGCCACCAGCCCATGCACCTCCGGCTCTTGCGGCGTCAGTTCCGCCAGAATACGTCCCAGACGCAACGCTTCCTCACACAGCATGGGGCGCACCCAAGTATCACCGGCAGTTGCCGCATAGCCTTCATTGAACATGAGATAGATCACCTCCAACACCGACGTCAGGCGCGCCATCCGCTCCCTCCCTTGGGGCGCTACGAAGGGAATCCGCGCGGCGGAGAGGGCGCGTTTGGCCCGAGTGATGCGCTGGGCAATGGTCGACGTCGGTAAGAGGAAGGCCCGAGCGATCTCTTCAGTCGTCAGGCCGCCGAGCACGCGCAAGGCAAGCGTCACGCGCGCCTCTGTCGACAGCACCGGGTGGCAAGCGATGAAGATCAGACGCAGCAGGTCATCAGCAACCTCGTCCGGGTCAACAACTGCTGCGTCTGTCTCCTGCTCCGCTTCCAGGCGACGGTGGAGTTCGGTGTATTTGCGCTGCAGCGCTTGATCGCGACGTAGCCGGTCGACGGCCCGCCGCTTGGCGACCGTCATCAGCCAGGCGCCCGGGTTGTCCGGTACACCGGCGTTCGGCCACTGTTCCAGAGCTGCGACCAAGGCATCCTGGGCCAGATCCTCAGCCAGAGCGATATCGCCCACCTGACGCGTAAGTGCGGCGATGAGCTTGGCCGCCTCAATTCGCCAGACTGCCGCAATCGTGCGCTGGAGCCCAATCCTATCGTCCACGCGCTATCCCTTTGTCCGCGCTTCAACTTCGGCCCGAAGCCGATCTTCTTGTTCACGCAGTTCGGGCGTGAACTCCTCCCCGAAGTCGTCGGCCTCAAAGACCGGGCGGATTTCTACTGCACCGTCCTGAAACGGGCTGCGCCTGATCCACTCTATCGCCTCTTCCATAGACTGCACTTGCCAGATCCAGAAGCCGGCAATGAGTTCTTTTGCTTCCGTGAAGGGACCGTCCACAATTCTGCGTTCTTTGCCCGAGAAATGGACGCGTACCCCCCGGCTGCTGGGATGCAAACCCTCGCCTGCCAGCATCACCCCGGCCTTCACCAGCGCTTCATTGTACTGGCCCATCTCCGTCAGCATCTCTTCACTGGGCATGACGCCCGCTTCCGATTCCGGATTGCCTTTGACCAACACCATCACACGCATTTTTGAACTCCTTTGTACGATTTGACTGCCTCGACATTGCGCGAGCGTCGTTACCTGACACAGCGGTCGATAGGGCACGAGTTTTCCGCTCTACCTATACGTCGAACGGCGCATGGCGGATTTCGACATCGATTTTCACGCAGTCAGTTTTCACCTGCAGACGGAACCATTCAGCCACCGATCAGCTAGTAGGCGAACTAGACGGACTTCGGCGTGAAAATTCGGCGTGAGCTCAGTCAAACGCTCGGTAGAGAGATTTACCGAATCTATGCGGATTATTATCCAGATTGATCCGCGTTCCAATTTGATCGGGCTGACTCGATACCGGCAGGCAGACCCTTCGGCATCATCATGGCACATCATAACAGGGGTGGTGCCGGACGGGCGAAACCGAGTTTTTTTGAAGCATGACCACGGGTCCTCTTCTCTGAAAAAAACTCGGCCTCGCTCGTCCGGACGGCTCAGCTTGCGTTCACAGGAGGGCAACTCGATACGCAGAGATGAAGAAAATAATGGTCCCGCCTAGGAATACGGTGGCCAACAACGCACCCAGGCAGCCCGAACCGTCCTTGTACGGCTCTGGTATCGGCCGCTGATAGGCATTTCGAAACCGATGACGAGAAGCGATCACGGACAACAAGATAATGGTCAGCAACACACCGAACAAAACGCATCCGATTCCGGCAAGAAAGGCAGCAAAGATCGATTGGAGCGATGTCATCACAATGAACTCCTTTCTAGACTCGACCTACAATCATGCGCAAGACAAGCATAGGTCGGTCGATGGCCCGTGTCGATGACATTCAGATTTCATTTCGCTTTCGAATCTGGTGCAATTTCGTCCCGGATTTTTGTCGGATTTGACAGACAGTTGAACTCAATTTGTCATTGTATTTCCTGCGTTTCTGGCTAAACTGGGGCTGTTGACATGGTAACGACGTCATGCGTGCTCCGAAGCGCACAAGGCACAGCAGCTCGCGGCGCAGAGGAGAGTTGGAGATAGAGGACAAGTTACATGGATGAGTTGCCCAACGAGCTACCCACAGACGCAGTTTCCTCCAAAGTGTCACCGCCTGCACGCTCTGTCCGGGACGCGCGGCAAGTTGGCGCCGTGTTGCCGGTGGAAATTCGGCGTATTCTCCCGTTCGGTTTGATCGTCCGAATGCCGGATGGCGGCGAAGGCCTCATCAGGCGGCGCGAATTTACCTGGGAAAGCGCAGTCAGGCAGCATAACGACGCACCATTCACAGTGGGACAAAAGGTGAATGCAACGTTTCTTGAAGAACGCGGGCATTATGTCGAGTTGAGCATCCGCCTGGCGCAACATGATCCCTGGCTGGACATCGCCGATCGCTACTGGCCCGGTCAATGGCGCAATGGATTAGTCACCGGCGTTGTCAATTACGGCGTTTTTATTCAACTGGAGCCCGGAGTCAGCGGGTTGCTGCACCGTTCACACCTGCCCAATGATGCGAACCCTATCGGACAGTTTTGGGTAGGCGACCAGATCATGGCGGCCATTGAAAAAGTGGACGTGACTCGGCGCAGAATCGGGCTGACGCTGGCCGGCCTATCGGACATCCGGTGGCGCGAGCGAGATGTCAATGCACTGGCCGCCGCTTCATCAGACACACAAGGACGGACAGAGCCGAGCGACTTGCTGCTGCCATTGCGCTTGTCAACCTCCCAACGTCCAAAGAAAATCGTTGTCATCGAAGATGATCCGGCACAAAGACAGGCAGTCTGCGCCTGGCTGCAAAACGCGGGCCAAATTGTCCTGGCCTATGGGGATGCCGAGTCGACCTGCAAGGATATCGACCAGATCAATCCGGACCTCTTCCTGACAGATCTCACCTTGCCGGGTGGGATGGACGGGATCGAGGCAATCCGCCAAGTACGACGACAATCTTCTCATTTGCAGTGCGCCTTGATGACGGACTGGGCGAATGCTTTCCGCCGCGGGCAGGAACTGGATGAGTTGCAGGCGCTTGAAGTCTCGGTCCTGCTAAAACCACTTCGTCCTGACGATCTAATCGAATTGATCGGCGCCGAGCAGCGCGACGGGCAACGTAACGAACCCACAGTCCAGCACGCAGATTTCAGCTCGCTCGTGCAGTTGCAGACCATGCCTGAATCACCCCAAGTTCACGCGGAACGGCTGGAGAACGAACTGATTCGCATGCGCCGTCAGATTCGTGCAGCCAAGGTTGTCCTGTTCGAGCTGGATCCCCATGCTCGCCACATTTCGATCGTGGCCGAGGACGGCGGAACATCCATTCGTGATGCGTCTCTTCCTGAATTGATGCACAGTCCTGTGCGTGATGTCGCAGAAGATCGCCAGACCGTCGTCGTTCAGGACGTAGAGCGGGTAGGCCAATATGCACAGAAGCTGTACCCGATCATGGACAGCGGCTCTTGCATTGGCCATCCTGTCACAGACGGACATGGATCGGCACTGGCTCTCTTCGCCTTTTTCGCCCAATCGGGACAGGTTTCACGCACGCGACGAGAATTTGTCCAGGCGTACAGCCATACCATCGGCGCGATCTTGCAGGAACAGCAGATTTTGACGCATGTCAGTGACATGCAAAGAGTTGCCCTGATGGGCTATATGGCACAAATGCTCGTCCACGAGATCAACCATCATTTGACGCCCCTTTCTATGAGTCTTGGCCAACTGCAAAGCTATTGTCGATCTGCCGAAAACAATCTGGACAAAGACGCTGCACAGATGCGCAGGGACATGCAGTTTGCCTCGGAGACCCTCCACCAATTGGGGGCAAGCGTCCATGGCCTAATCGACAAGGCGCGCCTGTTTGGACGCATGCTGGTGCAGGATCAGGCATCCATTCATCGCATCGATCGGATCATCGATCGCGCAATTGAACTTGTGACCGACCAGGCCCAGAATGTTGCCGTACGGATTGAATTTCAGCGGCCCGAAAAGCTTCTCGTTACGCACCTGCACGCGACCCAGATTCAGCAAGTGTTGCTTAACGTTATGCTGAATGCAGTTCAGCAAATCGCACGTCAGCGATCAAAAGACGGCGGCATGGTATCCGTCCGTGTTGAACATGTGATGACCCAAACGCTGCCCATGTTGCGCATTCTTATTGAAGATGACGGGCCTGGTATACATCGTCGCCTGTGGCAGCGCGTCTTCGATCTCGGGTTTTCTACACGCGATGGTGAGGGGAGCGGGTTAGGACTGTATTTATCCCGCCAACTTCTGCAGGATATGGGCGGCGAAATCAGAATTGCCGACAGCCGCATGCTGTGGGGTACGACGGTAGAGATCTTGCTGCCTGTCGCCCTCAGCGAGCGACGGTCGGTTGGCGGGTAAGCAATCGGGCCGGCAAGTCGGCAACGTACCGGCCGCGTCCAACTTATAGAGGCGTCACTTGACCTTCGTACATTCCAGTTTCAGTAGTTCACGATTTGTCATTCCGAGCGGATTTGGAACATATCTTCACTCTGGCGAAACGGTAGCGAGGAATCTCGTCTTTCGCCAAATCGTGAACTACTGCGTTCGGTTTTCGCTGTGGGGGGATGTACGAAATTCAAATAATGTGACAATTAGGCCTGATTCTATACAAAACTGCATCAAGTAGCGGATGTCTTCTGCTGAAGCACATCCCATATTCCCCAGGTGAGGTGCACATGGCCAAAATCATGATCATCGAAAATGACGAAATACTGACGCACATGATGAAAACCGCACTCATCGAGCGCGGGACCGATCACCCACTGGAAGTCATCGAGGCCCACAGCGCCGCGCAAGCAGTAGAACTGGCCCGGACAAGCCTCGATCAATATGATCTTTTTCTCGTCGATTACCGGCTCGGAGCCGGGATTGACGGCATTGCGTTGACCAAGGAACTCCTGAGATATGCACCCAATGCAGCCACAATCTTGTTCACCGGCTATGCCACCCAAGAACTGATCGAGGAGTTGGAGGATGCGGGCGTTGATGATTACCTACCCAAACCATTTGAAGGGGCGGAGCTGGCATGGAAAGCGTTCCGTCAACTCAAGCATCGCCAGGCGCGTAACGAAGTTGCCTGGCTGGTTACCCTATCGGATGTAACGACGGAACTGCACAACGACATCGGCATCTCGGAACTGGCAGAGGTCGTCGTCCACGGAGCGCAACGCCTCGGCTTCGCGCGTGCGCGCTTCTATCGCCTATTCTCGGTGACTGACGATGAGAAGCGAATCGTCGGCGTTACGCAAAATGGTATGGACATCGCCGATTTCAACCAGATCTCCGTGGCGCTTGCCAACAGCGTATATGTGCGTGCGCTCGTCGAAAAGGGGGAGCTGCGCTACTTTCAGGGCGCCGAACTCGGCGACGGGTTCCTGGCGCGCAACCGCCACAGTGACGGTTGGCAAGCGCCGGTAGGAGAATGGGTTGCCATTCCGCTCTTGCATCACGGGAAATGCGAAGCGGCGCTGCTCATGGACAATGGACAACAAGGGATACAGCTTGGCGCCGACCGCAAACAACATCTCAAGCTCTTCGCAGAGCAACTGAATGGAGCATTTTCGCGCGCGCTGGAGCGGGAAATGCAGCTCCAAAAAGCGGAAGCCGAGCAAATCGTAGCCAATATCAATGCGCAGATGGGCACGGCCAGCGAAAGGGAGCAACTCACCGACATCTGCAATCGCCTGCATCTGAGTTTGCAGGAACGCTTTCCACAAGTGAATTTGATCGTTGTGATCAAGAATGAAGATGGCTGGCTAAGAAACTGTTTCTATAGCGTTGCAGGCGAGCCACAGAGCGAAATTGACGCTTGGCGACCGCCGGAACAACGGGGGCTGGTGACGCATCTGGCCCATACGGTAAATTATCCCCTCTATTTGCCAAACGGCACGGATGGATATCGTAGAAATCACAATCTCGAGCAGATTGGCGATAGGCCTGCAAAATCCTGGATGGGTGCACAATTATGGAGCGCCGGTCGGGTAGTCGGCGCGATTGTGTTGGAAGACGACACCCAGGACCAAGTCTTCTCCTATGAAGATTTTGCAGTTCTCCGTCATCTTGCCAAATTACTGGAAGGTCGTCTCTATTCGGCCTGGTTAAACGAAGAGCGCACCAACATGACTAACCGCCTTGCCCTGCTGCAGCAAGGGACCGAGGACATGATGCTGCTGGCGGAACAACGTGACGATTGGCTGTGGCATGCCACTTTGACGCTGGCAACAGCCCACTATGGATTCAGCTTCGATCGTGCGTTGCTGCTCTTCTATGACAAAGATCGCAATCTGCTGCAAGGACGCATGGGGATCGGTCACACCAACTGGCAGGATGCCAAACGAGACTGGGAAGAAGTGGACCAAAATCGAAATGCGGCGAATCCAACCGCCGACTGGGACCAGTATCTACGACAGCTTCGACAGGGCCAACTCGTCCCGACCCGCTTCGAGCAGCGGGCAGGAAGTCTTCAGATTCGCCTGCAGAAGGGAGATTCAGCCGTCGCCGAGGTATTGGAAACCGGCACCATACAGACGGTACCCGCAAGGGAAGTTGAGCAGCGTCTGCCGCCTGAGCTGTTCGCTTTTCTGTACGCAACTGATGATCCGGCGGCAGGCTACAAGGAAACGAATTGCTCGATCGTGCCCGTCAAGGCCGGCGAAGAGATGCTTGGCGTCGTCATTTTGGACAATGTGTGGCGTCGCGATCCGCAGCAGCTCTATGCCTTACGCTATCTGGACAAGCTCACAAACCAGGCCGCACTCGTCTATCAGAATCGCCAAAGCGCCCAAGAGCAGACCGACAAGATTGAATTGACCTATCGTACATTGAACCTGGTGGGAGATCGGGTTCAAAGCCGAACACTGGAGGAAATCTGTGAACATGCCCGGAAGAGTCTGGAAGCAGATCATGTCGCAGTCTATCCGGTCAGGAAAATCGGCGAACATTACTATTACGATTTCGACGGGGCCGGCACGAGTGGCAACTACAGTACAAGACTGCCGACCGACCCGCAGCCGCTACCCATAGCGGATGAAGAAATCCTGCGCGGCGGTCAGATTTTTGTGGTCACAGATGTCAGGTCGCTCGCAGACGACGGCCAGTGGAACCGGCATTTTCTCAGCAGAGAATCGATTGCCGCCATGTTGGTTATTCCGATCCGTGGCACGGTTGATGACGTACCACGGGCCCTGTTGTACGTCGACTACCTTCACCCACGGACGTTTCGACCGGTCGATCTCCAAAATGCTCGCCACTATGACAGTCTCACCCAAATCGCCCTCCGTCAACACCGCCACTATGAAGAGAGCGCTATCCAGCGCAATGCCCAAGAGATCCTGGCCACACTGATCGAGCGCGCCACGACGGCCGAAGTGGAGAACGAATCCGATCTAGCCCAGATCATCCTGCAGGAGACAGCCAATCTTCTGCCCGGCCGCGATATCGTGCTCATGTTGGGTCTCCGGAAATGGGGACGTTCTTCGCCCGTCCTCACAGTCAGTGAACGCCGTGAGCAATATATGTATCGGGAAAAAACAGAGCCCCTCATCGAGGTGGAACTCGACGTCTTCCGCGGCCTGAGTGGTTACGCCATGGAGACCGACCAGACTGTACATGTCCCGGTCCTGGCGGAGCTGGAGGAACCGTTGAAGTCGCGCTATTACACCGTACGAGACGAGCAGTCGCAAGCGGAGGTCGACGTCCCCATCCGCATCGACGGGCATGTGATTGGCGTCCTCAACGCGGAATCGACCAGTGCCAACGGGTTTGACGCCGGCGTGGTGGAAGCCCTGGAGCGGATGGCCGGGGCGGCGGGCCTGGCTTTTGCAAATCTGCGTCGCCAATTGCTCTTGCGTCGCGTCCTCGATGCAGCCCAAGCGATCACGGAGCCGCTAAAACTGAACGCAACGCTCGAAAAAATCGGCGAGGTGATTCACGATGTCGTGCCCAGCGCCGATCTCGTGACAATCTGGTTTCAACGGCAGTCATCGCCCGATTTCGTCGAGTGTGGATTGTCCACTGGACCGGCCAGTGCGGACACCGGTAGCCGACGCCTCCTGGACGAATTATCGATTTTTCAACACATCGTGGCACACGAACAAGACGAGATCTTTGCCGAAGATGCCAGAAATACGCTCCAGACCAGCGGCACCTTCATGGAGCGCTACGGCATCGAGTCGGCCGCTGCCCATAAGCTAAGGGTGGCGGACGATGTATTTGGCATCATGCTCATCAGCTATTGCCGCCCGCATGCCTTCACCCGGGAAGAGAAAGAAGCGTTGCCATTGCTCGCATCCACGGTCGCAGCTGCAATCAACGACGCCCGCCGGTTGGACGAAGTGGAGCGCGAACGGCAGCGTTTTTCCCTTGCCCACGAAACCACCACGGCGATTGGCGCGACCATCGACATGAATGAGTCGCTCGACAGACTCCTGCATCTCCTCGTCAAGGATCGGTATTTCCCCGATACGACGCCGGCCATTCTGCTGTACGATCCGGAGACGCAAAGACTCAATTTTACAAATGCGACCGAGCAGCACTACGTTGTCACCAATCCGGACTACGCCGGTCGCCAGTTCATTGCGCTGTCCGAACCTTCAATTGTCTCGTCAGTGGCTCAGGAATCGATTTCCATGCGCCAGAAACGTGTGTGGAACACCCCGGATATCCGCCTCTGCAACTCCTACATGCCCTTGCGGCAGTCTACCCGGTCTCAATTAACCGTCTCGCTTTACCACGAAGATAACGCACAGCCCGAACGCGGTCGCTTGGTTGGCGTTCTCTTGCTCGAGAGCGACCGCCCGAATGCATTTGACGACGATGCCGAGGATTTGGCCCGATTGATTGCGACAGAGACCAGAATCGTCATCGAGCGGGGCCAAGCGCTGGACCTGCAGGATTTTCACCACACGGTCGCCGGCGCAATGGCCTGGGCGGCGGAAGCCGCCCACGAGATCAACTCGGAGATTTTCAATATTCGCAGCGACACCGATGAGCTGCAAACCAGCGGACAGCTGGATGAACCCCTGCTTGAGGCAGTCACCCGCATTGAGGAGAGCCTGCAACGTCTTTCGGCCACTGCGCCCCTAGAACACCAGATCCAATCCATCATTGCCGATCTCGCTCAGGAGATCGAGGCGTGGATATCGGAAGCGGTCGAGGGTCTCGACCCGGCGTACGAAATTTCTGTGACGTCCGATCCTGAAGGCATTGAGATTGAGACCTATCCCCTCAGTCTGAAGCGGGTCATCGATCATCTGGTGCGGAACACCATTGCGGCGTGTACGGGGGCAAACATCGAGCAGCCGCGGATCGGGGTCTCGCTCCGAGTTGGGAGTAACGGCCATATCGATCTTCACTATACGGACAATGGTCCCGGCGTTCCGCCCGAGGTGCAGTCGCAGATATTGCGCATACAGATCGTGAAAGAGGGCAGTGAGTCCGGCGGAATCGGTTTGTTGCTTTGCCGCTTCCTGATCGAGCAAATGGGCGGAAAGATTCGCTATCAGCCGTCGGAGACGCCCGGCGCCGCCTTTCTGATTTCCCTTCCGCAAGAGGCGGTTGGGCCGCAAAAATACAACTGAACCCCATCTGCCTGCCGGGCCTTCCGCTTGCGTCCGGCAGGCGTCATCGATCCTGTCACCGCGCCACACACCTGTTGAAGCATATATGGAATGGAGGAGAAGAGCATGGCTAGAGAGATCCGTGTCCTGGTGGTCGAGAACTCGGTCACCATTCGAGCCTCATTGGGGCGCAATCTGAAACGGTGGGGCTATCATCCGATCATTGCCACCGGGAAGCGCAAGCAGCTCCAGGACAATGCATTGCGGCTGGCACAAGAAGAGCAGT
>CAYZLP010000043.1:0-13688 GCA_964478635.1 uncultured Caldilineaceae bacterium | reverse complement strand
GAAGCGGTGAAACGCGCGCTGCTGGCCGGCGAGCATGCCCTGATCGAAGCGCCTACCGGCACCGGCAAATCCATCGCCTATCTCGTCCCCGCCATCCTGGCCGGCAAGACGATTGTCGTGGCCACGGCCAACAAATCGCTCCAGAGCCAGCTCTTTCAGAAAGACATCCCCTTTTTGCGCACCGTCCTCGACCAGCCGGTGAGCGCAGTGGTCGTCAAGGGGCGCAGCAACTTCGTCTGCACGTACAAGTGGGAAAAAGAAGCGCCCGTCCAGGATCGCCTGGCCCTTTATGACCGAGAAAACGAGCAAATCGCCTTCCTCAAACAGTGGCTCACCGAGACAGAGACGGGCGACGTGGACGACCTGCCCTTCATGCTCGCTGGCGACCTGCGTCCCCGCATCGTCAGCTTCACCGATGATTGCCTGCAGCGGGATTGCCGCCACTTCACCGACAATTGCTGGGTGAACCGCATGCGCGACCAGGCGGCCCAGGCCCAGATCATCGTTACCAATCATCACCTTCTGCTCAATGCATTGGAACTCGGCTTTGCCGGCGAACGGATCTTGCCGCCGGCCGATGTCTATATCGTCGACGAGGCCCACCAGTTGGAAGACACGGCTACAGCCGTTTTTGAGACCGTGGTAACCGACTTTACGGTCGAGCAATTGCTGCGACGCAATCAGCTCGGCCAATATGTGGACGAAGATGAGCTGGATGAGATCCGCTTTCAGAATACGCTGGCCTTTCAGAGCGTCTCCAACCTGGACCGGAGTAACTCGTTCCGCCTGGAAGGAGACCTGGAAGAGATCAGCACGCTGGGGCGGCGCCTGGAGGAGTTGGGCAAGCGGCTGCGGCTCCTCGATCCGTACAAACAGATTGATGAAGACGCGGATGAGCAGATTGCCGAACGGCGGGCCTACGAACTGCTCGTCGAGATGCTGAACAGCACCGGATCCAAGCTCAGGACCGTGGCCACCAGCCGCCATGATGGCAAGATGGTGCGCTATGCCGTGCGCGTCTTCGATCGACGCCACGTATCGCTGGAACTGCACGCTGCGCCGATTACGCCCGGCGAACTCATTGCCCGCTACCTGTTTCATCCGGAAGAGCCCGACGGCGAAGCGCGTCCTCGCACGGTCATCTGTACGAGCGCTACCCTGGCCACCGACGGCCAGTTCGCCCACTACAAGCAACGCTGCGGCATCCAGGAAACCGGCGAGGAGCAGGTACTGCCGGCGGTTTTCGATTATTCGACCCAGGCGCTTCTCTATCAGCCGGCCCTGCCCGCCTACAACTATCAGAATCCGGGCGTTTACTACGACGCCATCGCCCAGGAGATCGAGCGGCTCATTGAAGTGAGCCGCGGCCGGGCCCTCTGCCTCTTCACCAGTTGGAGCGGACTGCAGCAGGTGGAACATCGCTTGCGCCAGGGCGATCGGCCCGTGATCTGGCCCGTCCGCGCCCAGGGCGACGCGCCCCGGGATGCCCTCTTGGCCTGGTTCAAGGAAACGCCCCACAGCGTCCTCCTGGCCACGCGCTCCTTCTGGGAAGGGGTCGATATCCCGGGCGACGATCTCAGCCTGGTGGTCATGGACAAACTGCCCTTCCCCACGCCGGGCGATCCGCTCCACGCCGCGCGCATGGAGAGCATCGAGAGCGCCGGCGACAACAGCTTCGGCGGCTACATGGCGCCCCTCATGACCCTGGCCCTGAAGCAGGGCTTCGGCCGGCTCATTCGCCGCACCAGCGACCGGGGTGTAGTCGCCATTCTGGACGAGCGCCTGACGAGTCGGGCTTATGGCCGGCGCGCGCGGCGCGACCTGCCGCCGGCCCGCTACAGCCGGTCCTTTCGCGATGTCCACAAATTCTTTCAGCGTGCGTTGGAAAGCGAGGCCGACTTTGCGCTCAACGTCTGGGGGGAAGAGTTGGGCGACGAGCCGGGCGTGGGCTGGCGCTGGCAGTTGCTGCGCCTCCAGGACGGCAAGGCCGATGGCGAGAGCGGGGTGCTGATCGACTGCGACGATCCCATCGAGGGCGAAATTCATGCCGCAACGATCGGCCTCGCGAACCTGCGGGAACGCATTGAGAAGGCCGGGCGGGAACCGGGTGAGTTTGGGGTAGAGGTTCGAGTTTCGCCCGCATCACAGGCGCGCCTGTCTCGTGAGCCCACGGCCCCCTACCGTGCGGAAGCGGCTGCGTGGAAAACGGCAGCCTTGCTCGCAGCCCTGCCTATCGAGTAAGATGCAGTTGTCGCACACCACTGTCCCGTGCGAAAATCAGTCACGTTTCACGCAGTTTACAGGCCTTTCATGGAGAAGCTATGACGCGCGGCAACGGTCGAACCCGCAAACGACTCTTCAAGTTAACGCTTGGCGTCGCGTCAGGCTTTCTGATCTACCGCTACGGAGAGCAGTGGCTGCGCCAGACCCTGCTCTACCTGTCCGGGGCCGGCTGGGCGCGCCAGACAGTCACCGGACTACCGCCGGCCTGGGCCGTGGCCAGCCGCTTTGTGGCGGGCGAGAGCGTAGAAGATGCGGTCATTGCAACCCGCAGGCTCAACGACGAAGGCATGCAGGTAACGCTCGATCTGCTCGGCGAAAGCGTGGCGACCCGGGACGAAGCCATCGCCGCGTGCAATCAGATCGTGGGCCTGCTGGACCGGATCCACACCAGCCGGATCGAGGCCAATGTTTCAGTGAAGCCCAGCCAGCTTGGCGTCAACCTGGATCGAAATCTCTGCCTGGAGAACATGCGCCGCATCCTGGAGCGGGCGCGGCAGCACGGCAACCGGGTCCGTATGGACATGGAAGATTCCGGGCTGGTCGACGTGACGCTGGATATCTACCGCACGCTGCGCTTTGACGAGGGCTTCGACAACGTCGGCGTCGTGATCCAATCCTATCTCTACCGCAGCGAGCAGGATGTGGTGCGCTTGATCGACGAAGGCGCGTGGGTGCGCCTGGTAAAAGGCGCCTATTTGGAACCACCCGATGTCGCCTATCCCGACAAGGCCGACGTAGACGCCAGCTTCGTCAAGCTTGCGCAGATGATGCTGGGCGAAAAAGCGCGTGAAAACGGCGTGGAGCTTGCCGTCGCATCCCACGATACGGCCATGATCCAGGCTACCATCGAATATGCCTTCCACCACGGCATCTCCCCCGACGCCTATGAGTTCCAATTCCTCTACGGCGTGCGCCGGGATCTCCAGACACAGCTGACCCAGGATGGTCACCGGGTGCGCATCTACGTGCCCTACGGCGTCGCCTGGTATCCCTACTTCATGCGTCGCCTGGCCGAGCGACCGGCCAATCTCTGGTTCTTTGCCACCAATCTTCTGCGCGGGTAAGCGCGATGGCAGACTGGCTACATTGGGCCAGGAGCCTCCAGGCTCTGGCGCAGAACGGGCTAACCTATGCCGACAATCCCTATGACGAAGAGCGCTACGCAGCGGTACGGCGGATTGCGGCCGAGATCTTGGCGGCCCATACTGACGGCCAGATTGCTGCATTTGAAGCGCGCCTGAAGCGGGAGGAGGGCTATGCCACGCCCAAGCTGGACGTGCGCGGCGCCTGCTTCCGCGAGGATCGCATTCTGCTCGTCCGGGAGCGAAGCGACGGTCGCTGGACGCTTCCCGGCGGCTGGATCGACGTTCACGACAGCCCGAGCGCCGCGATCGAACGAGAAATTTGGGAAGAGTCGGGTTTTGAGGCCCGGACAGTCAAACTGCTGGCCCTCTGGGACAAGGCCCGCCACAATCACCCTCCCGATCTCTTCCACACCTACAAGCTTGTCTTCCTCTGCGAAATCACCGGGGGCGCTGCGGCCGTCAGCGTCGAGACCGATGGAGTAGATTTCTTTGCTCTGGACGCATTGCCGCCCCTCTCCGAAGAGCGCATCACGGCCCAGCAGATCGCCCGCATCTTCCACCTTTCCGCCCAACCAGACGCCCCGACCGAATACGACTGAGTCTTTCCAGGAATTCCCAGTAAAGTACGAACCCTTACCACAAACGCTGCGCAGCCTGCATGCTCAAGGATCTCCATCACCCGGGGCAAAGGCAGGTAGATCGTAAGCTTGCTTCTGGAAAGCCGCGTGGATTTACGCCAAAATAGCTTCTGTCTCATATTTGTATTGCTTTTGTACAACTTTTGTTGTATAGTATTGAAAGCTGGAATTTGCTGTGTGGATTCAGCCGAAGGCAAGCAGGGGCTGAAATCAGATAGAACGGGAAAGGGTGAACGGTATGCTAGGCAAGTTGCTGACCCGCAATGGCAGCCAAGAGCAAAAGTCCAAAGAGGAAACGACGCTAATCGATTTGCGCAGCGTCGTCAAGGCCTACGAGACGCCGGCCGGCGAATTCATGGCCCTCAAAGGCGTTGATATGAACGTGACGCCCGGTTCGTTCGTAGCCGTCGTGGGCAAGTCGGGAAGCGGCAAATCGACCCTGACCAACATGATTACGGGCATTGACCGCCCCAGCCGTGGCGAAGTCTTTGTGGCCGGCACGCCGATCCATACGCTGAAAGAGGGCCGCATCGCCCAGTGGCGGGGCCGTCATATCGGCGTCGTCTTCCAATTCTTTCAGCTGTTGCCCACCTTGACCGTACTCGAAAATGTGACGTTGCCCATGTCCTTCTGCAACATGTACAGCCGCAGCGAACGCACAGAGCGAGCCCTGGCCCTGCTGGAAAAGGTGGACATGGCACAGCAGGCCCACAAGCTGCCCACGGCCATTTCGGGCGGTCAGCAGCAGCGGGTGGCCATTGCCCGCGCCTTGGCCAATGACCCACCGCTGATCGTAGCCGATGAGCCGACCGGCAACCTCGACTCCAAGACGGCCGATGCGGTCTTTGGCCTCTTCGAGGAGTTAGTGGACGGCGGCAAGACAATTCTCATGGTGACCCACGACGACGATTTGGCCGATCGGGTCACGCGCAAGATCACCATTGCCGACGGCCGCATCGTCGGTGACACGCAGCCCATCGCCCGACCGCAGGCTGCCTACAAGCCCGCTGCCGAGAAAGCTTACGAGCCCATGGCCCCCAGTGGAACCCCGGCCCTGGGTTGGGAGGGCGCCCGTGCTTGATCCACGCTGGATGAAGATCCTGCGCGATCTTTGGCATAACCGCACGCGCACGATTCTGGTCGTCTCGTCGATTGCCGTCGGCATCTTTGCCGTTGGCACCGTACAGCATCTGCGCAGCTCACTGGGCAACGAGTTGCAGAGCATTGCCCAGGAGACCAGTGCAGCCCACGCCACCATTTTCGCCTCCGGCATGGATCAGGCCATGCTCGATTCGATTGCGCGTACGCCGGGCGTGGCCGAGGTGAGTACGCGCAACAGCGTTGGGCTCAAGATCGAATTAGCGCCCGATACGTGGGAGAATTTTAGCGTAACGACGGTGGAAGACTTCGCCGACCAGCGCATCGACAAGATCATTCCCATCACCGAATCGAGCAAGCATCCCGAGTTCGGGGTTGAAAATACGCGCTGGCCGGTTGAGGGCGAGATCATCCTGGAAAATAGTGGCCTGGACGCCCGCAATGTGCTGCCGGAAGACATTCGCAATGGCGACGTGATCCGCGTGGAGACGCCGGACGGTCGGATTCGTTCTCTAGTCGTCACCGGCATCGCCTCTGACGCCAATGCCTTTCCTGCCGCCTTCATCGGCTCGGCCAGCGGCTATGTCGTGCGGGATACGTTTGAACAGCTCGGCGGCGCGTCCACTTTCGGCCAAGCTTCGATCCGCGTCGAGGGTACGCCGGACCAGCTCATGGACAAGAGCTACATCGAGTCTATCGCCAACCAGGTGGCTGACAAAGTAGAGCGCAGCGGTTATCCCGTCACCCGCACCAATGTTCCCGAACCGGGACAGGTGGGGCTGCAGGATCTCTTTGACTCGCTGGCTTTGTTGCTGACACCTCTTGGCTTGCTCGCACTTTTTCTGAGCGGCTTCCTGGTCATCAACACCATTTCCGCCCTCATGGCGCAGCAGACGCGGCAGATCGGCGTGATGAAGTCGATTGGCGGCACTCGCCGACAGATCATCTTCATGTATCTGAGCGCCGTACTCTCTTACAGCATAGTTGCCCTGCTCGTGGCGATTCCGCTCACGGTCTTCGTGGCCAGCGGACTCGGTCGCGCGGTGGGGAACTTCCTGAACTTGTCCCTGCCCCGCTTCTCTTTGCCGACAAACGTGCTGGTACTGCAGATTGCCATCGGCATTCTGACGCCGCTGCTGGCTGCGCTGGCCCCCGTGCTGCGCGGCACGTCCGTTACCGTGCGCGAAGCCATTACCGACTACGGCGTGGGTGACGGCGGGCCGAGCCGGCTGAGCGAATTCCTGGTGCGCCTGCGCGGATTGTCCCAGCCCATGCAGCTTTCCCTGCGCAATACCTTTCGCCGACGGGCGCGGCTGCTACTAACGCTGATCACGCTCGTTCTGGGCGGCATGATCTTCATGACCGTAGGCAGCGTGCGGCTCTCCCTGACCAACCTGATCGAACAGGGCATCTCCTACAATCAGTTCGATATTTCGGTCGACTTCGAGCGGCCCTACCGCACTGCGCGGTTGGAGGAAGTGTTGCTGAGCGTGCCGGGCGTCACCGATGTGGAGATATGGACCAGCGACATCGCCACGCCCGTCCGGCCCGATGAGAGTGAGGGAGATCCCATCACCTTGACGGCATTGCCGGCAGAGAGCATCATGGTCGAGCCGACCCTGCAGGCCGGTCGCTGGCTCCTGCCCGGTGATGAAAGCGCAATCGTGGTCAGCCAAAAAGTATTGGGCAGTGAGCCCGATCTGCAGGTTGGCGACGAGCTGGTACTCGAGATCAATGGCCGGGAGCAGGCCTGGACGGTTGTGGGCATTGCCCAAATTCTGAGCGGCCCGCCCAACGTGATTCCGGCCTACGTCAACTATCCCTATTACAGCCGCTTCATACGCAGCGTCGGCCAGGGAGAGAGCGCCCAGATTCTCGTTGCCCAGGATGACCCGGACAGCGTCAACGCCATGGTCGACAATATCCAGGCAGCGCTAGACGCCGAGGGCATCCAGGTGGCGTCGGTCTTCACCATCGAACGCCTGCGCCGCATCACGGGCGGCTTCTTCGACGTCGTAGTCTTCCTGCTGCTGGCCATGGGCATCCTGATTGCAACCGTCGGCGCCCTGGGCCTCATGGGAACCATGAGCACCAATGTGCTGGAGCGCACTCGGGAGATCGGCGTGATGCGCTCCATCGGCGCCTCCGACGGGGAAGTGCAGCGCATCGTCATCGTGGAGGGCGTCATCATCGGCCTGATCAGCTGGCTCATCGGCGGTGCGCTGGCGTTTCCTGCGGGCGCCGGCCTAAGCAACGCCGTCGGCGTGGTGCTCTTTCAGACGCCCCTGCCCTACACTTTTGCGCCGGGAGGAGTTATCACCTGGCTGCTGGTGGTGACGATTTTGGCGGGCGTCGCCAGCTTCTTGCCGGCCTGGAATGCATCCCGGCTGACGGTCCGTGAAGTGCTGGCCTACGAATAAATCGCAAAAACCGCAGCTTGAGCCTGTCGAAGGTAAATGCGCCTTCGACAGGCTCAGGCTCCGACATACGTTGTCCGGCGGTCACACTCA
Source organism: uncultured Caldilineaceae bacterium (assembly GCA_964478635.1). GTDB lineage: Bacteria > Chloroflexota > Anaerolineae > Caldilineales > Caldilineaceae > JAGRCP01. Next base: position 6,074 of record CAYZLP010000043.1, on the reverse strand, counting down.
GGCGGCTTCCTCATTCTCCAACCATCTGTGCGCTTCCGCCAAGGCCTTGTTCATGGCCATCCCCAGTTGGGCTTCAGCCAAAAAGATGTTTTCTTCGCCAATGATTTTCAACGCGCTGGTACGCTGCAGTTGCGCATAGGCGTTCTCATCAAGGCCTGTCAGTATCAGCCGTCCACCATTGGCCTGAATGGCCTGGGCATAGCGGGTGAGGATGGCGATCAGGGTGCTGCCAAATTCGTCGCGCCCACGCAAGGCCAGGATTACGACCGGGCGGCGGGCGTCGCCGACCTGCGGCAAACGGGCCTCTGCATTGACCGCTGCGGCAAAGAAAAGGCTGCCATAGGCGAACAGCACGATGACCTCCTCGCTGCGCAGCTGCGCCGGCGCATCCTGCTCCAGCGGAAACCCATCCTCCACCGGCACCCACTCGACCAGGCGCACCTTGTTGGATGAACGGAATACGTGGAGCAAAACCGATACGGCCACGCCGACGAAGACGGCAAACTGGAGGGGAAGGATGAGCGTTGCGGCAAAAGTCAAACTCATGGCCGTGGCGGGAATCTTGCCCGTGTGCCAGACGTCCTTGACATCGTCCGGCTTGAAGCTCTGATAACCTACGACGACCAGCAGCGCGGCAAGCGCCGACATGGGGACGAGATCGACCAGATCGGAAAAGAGCCAGACCAGGGGGATCACAAACAGACCGGCAAAGATGTTGGCCCAGCGCGTTCGAGCACCCGATCCGACCGTCAACGCCGTACCCGACATGGAACCGCCGGCCGGTATCCCCTGAAAGAAACTCGTTGCGACATTGGCCATACCCTGGCCCACAAAATCCCGCGACATGTTGGGGAATTTGCCGTCCGGATTCGGATAGTTCTGGCTGACACCTGCGCCCTGCACCAGGCCGACAATCGCAATGGCGATGGCGGAAGGGATCAAGCTGGGCGCCAGCAGGAAATCGGGCAAATCGAAGTCCAGGAGCTGCTCGGGAATGACGGCGATGTCACCCACATAGCTGACGCCCTCCGGTTGAACCAGATAGGCGAGGGCCGTCGCCACAACCAGCCCGATGAGCATGGAGACCTTGCTAAATCTCGTATAGCTCACGCCGATAATCGTCAGCATGGTCAGCAGACTAAGGAGCAACGTCGGCCAATGAACCTGGCCCAGATGCAGGATCAGATCCGCAAGCCGCAAGACCTTGTTCTGAAAAACGCTGTTGTACCCCGTGAAATCTCCAATTTGCCCCAATATGATCAGGGCCGCCACACCGCTGATAAAACCGACCATGACCGAGCGCGAAACGAAACGCAGAAGAGAACCAAGCCGGAAGAAGCCGGCCAGTAATTGAATCACGCCAACCATGAGCACCAAAATGGCCATGTTTGCCGTCTTGGCCGGTCCCGGCACCCCCAGTAGTGCATCGCCTGCGGCAACCGAAAGCGCGCTGGTCGTGGAGACATTCATGTAGACGGAGCTGGTGAAGATCGCGCCGATGGGCGTGGCCACCATGAGCGTGTAGAGGCCCAACACGGGATTGACCCCGGCCAGCAGGGCATTGGCCATGGCCTGGGGGATGTTGACGACGGCGAAAGTCACGCCGGAGACTGCATCGGCAACGACGTTCCGCCGCTGGGGAACGAACTGCTCCACCGGCAAGTCCGAAACGCTTCTGGGTAGTTTCATGGAGACACTCGATCGTGGTACACGCTGTAAAAACCGAGTCTCTCGCTTTTGCTGAACCTCTGGTCGTCGAGATCAGAAACGCGGTTTTTCAAAGTTGCATCGTGACTATTCAGCCACCGATCAGACAGAACGCGGATGCGGCGGACTTCGGCGTGAGACTTCGGCGTGAGCTCAGTCGGACGCTCAGTCGAACGATTTACCGAATCTACGGTACCTATACAACCAGGCCAAAAATGGAACGCTGATTAGGCGGATTTACCGAATCTACGCGGATTTTCATCCAGATTGATCCGCGGCATCCGCCAGATCCGCTCAATCCGCGTTCTATTGTTCCGATACGTGGCATCATTTTCGTGATCAGCCACGCCCCGAACTGTGCGCCCAAACCGCTGTCAGGCCTATGTTTGATAGCGGCGCTCGATTTCACGCAGCTGATCGACGTAGACCTGTTCCTCCGGCCGCACCGCTTCAGCGAACCAGGCATCCAACATCTCCCGGGCCACTTCGGGCGAAGTCTTGCGCAGGCTCATGACCAGAACATTGGCATCATTCCACCAGCGCGCGCCCCGGGCCGTTTCGGCATCTGCGCAAAGCGCCGCGCGGATGCCGGGCACCTTGTTGGCGGCTATGGACGCGCCGGTGCCCGTATAGCAAAAGAGCACGCCTTCCTCGACTTCGCCGGCCGCCACGGCCTCGGCCAGCGCATGGGAGGCCAAGGGCCAAGGCAGGTCATCCCCAGCCGGCGGCCCAAAGAGCACAACTTCATGGCCGCGCCGATTTAGGTCTTCGATGACGAAGTCGGTCAAATGGGTCTTTTCATCACTTGCGAGCGCAATTTTCATAACCATACCTCCCCTGTTGGACTGGCTTCAATTATACTCCGAACGCTTCCTTTTGGCGATGGCGTAAGATCTAACCGTGACGAGAAGCCGGCTAGCGGGTATAATGAATGACAAGTCGTATTCCCTACATTCACCATGGATTTGCGAGGTATCGTCATGCCTGAAGTTGTGAAAGGTCTCTATTACAGCAAAGAGGACGAGTGGGTCAAGGTCGACGGTGACGAAGCCACCATCGGCGTTACCGACTACGCCCAGGATGCGCTGTCAGACGTAGTCTACCTGGAGCTGCCCGAAATTGGGGCAAGCTTTGCCGCCGGCGACATCTTCGGGGTGGTCGAATCGGTCAAGGCCGCGTCCGATCTCTATGCGCCCATCGGCGGCGAGGTAACGGCGGTTAATGATGACCTCGTCGATGCCCCCGAACAGGTCAATGAGGATCCCTTCGGCTCAGCCTGGATGATCAAGATGAAGATCAAGGATGCCGGGGAACTGGAAGCGCTGATGGATGCCGCCGGTTACACTGCGTATTGCGAAGAGCGGGATTGATGGAACGCGGATGATGCGGATCGGGCGGATTCCTGCGGATCGTTGTTTGACTTACCGTGAGGATTCGCCCGATTCGCGCTCTACTCGCTTCACCGGATCGCCTTCACACCGGCATTCAGCCCTCCGGTGGCGGCGCAGGTGTTACAGCGAATCATAAAGAATGCGCCGCCTGGACAAGCGGAATCACGTTGGCTTCCGCCCGGCTCATGGGGCTCTGGCGTGCGGCCGCCTGTAGCTCTGCCAGCCTCCGAGCGCCTGCCGCCTGTTCCTTCGTCCACTCCTCAACAAACCCGCCTTCTTTGATATCACGGACCAGCAGTTCCCGCAATTTGGTCCTGATCTCATCGTTCAACAAAGTGCGTGAGCGACTCAGGGTGCCATACTGGCTCGTCGTCGAGTGATTGCTCATCTGCTTGTAAAAGCCGTTCTGGGCCATCATGCCCAGAATTTCCGCAGCCTCGCCCGAGGCATAAAGCTCCAGCACCATCAGTTCCGGCGAAAAGCCGTTCTCCACTCCCAGGCGAAAACACTCTTCAAACCAGGCCACCAGGCCCGACCAGACAACCTGTTCGGCAAAAAGATCTAGCTCCGCCTCTTCACGAAAAGAAGACTCGAAGACTCCGCTCCGGGTCGCGCCGATGCCCTTGGCAACGGCCATCGTGTTTGCCCAGGCTTGACTGCTGGCGTCTTGCTGCACCGCGACCTGCGCCATGGCGCCCTTGCCGTGCTCGAAAAGCGTGCGGACCATGTTGCCCGTCATCCGCGGGGCGACCATGACGACATCGACGTCAGGTGGCGGCTCGATCAAACCGTAGCCGACGTTATACCCGCTGGCCCAGACCAGCACGTTGCCCGGCGCGAGTCCGGGCGCGATCTGCTCCGGCCAGATGGCCGGCTGCGACTCATCGGTAGTCAGGATGAGCAGGAAGTCCGCCGCAGCAGCGGCAGCAGGAATCGACACAGGCTCAAAACCATCCTCTTTCGCACGAACGCGATACTCGTCGTCGCGATTCCCCACGATGACATTCACGCCGCTGTCACGCAGATTCAAAGCCTGGGCCCGCCCCTGGTTGCCGTAGCCCAAAATCGCAGCCGTCTTGCCGGTAAGCGGCTCCAGCGAGGCGTCTTTGTCGGTGTAGAGTTGCATGGTGCATTTTCCTTTTGTGGCGTTCCCGCTCGAGGTGAGGGTTGCCGGTTGATGGGTTTAAAGCTGGCCAAGGGGCGAAGCCCGGTGATCGTCCGGATGCAACAGCGACCGGGTGTCAATGAAAAAAGCTACTCACTGGGGCCCAGGCGCTGAAAGAAATCACGAAATAGGATTGTCTCGGACAGGTTGTCGCACTCATTGCAATGCTCCCAATCGATCCAGACGTATTCAATGCCGATCCAGCCTGAATAGCCGGTCTCTTCCATGGCTGCGTAGACCCGGGCGTAATCGATGGCGTTGCGCGTAAAAGATTCCTGCAGCCGCCCTTCCCGCGCGCCGCGGACGTGAAAGTGGCTCGCGTAGTTGATGAGCGGTTCGATCACGGCGTCAGTCATACCCAGCCGCGTGAAGTGGGTATAATCGAGCGTAAGCGTTAGGCCCGGAACTCCCTGCACGAGCCGCGCCGCCGCCGCTGGATCGGGAACGATAGAGCCCACATGGGCCTCCACACCGAAGACCAGATCGTATGCCTGGGCCTGCTCCACGCGCCAGGCCAGTTCATCGACTGCCCGGGCCCAGGAAGAGTCAGACGGCTCGTCCGGAAAATTGACGCCGGGCAGCGTCGTCACGTGACGGCAACCGCATGCAGCCGCATATTCCAGCGTGCGCAGGAAGGACTCCCGGGCGTGACGGCGCCTGCTGTCATCGGGTTGATTGATGGCATAGGGCGTGAAATCCTCGGCCAGCTGCAGGAAGACGTCCGCAGCCTCCAACCCCCGCCCCGCCAACCTCTCCTGCAGCCGGCGGCCGGAGCTTGCGGCATCCCTGAATTCTCGCGAGGGCCACAGGTGGGAGCGTTCCTCGAAAAGCCCGATATCCACGCCCGTGAAGCCAAGCATGGCGATCAGCTGCAGCACGTCGTCGTGGGGCAGGAGCGGAAAGGTAAAATCGGCACAGGCGAATTTCGGTTTCATGCTTCACTCCATGAAGCGGGTCTGACCGGGATGCGACCACTCGGCAGTGGCTGTGTAGCCGCCATCCACCGTCAACGTCGTCCCGGTGACGCCGGACGAATCTTCGCACGCAAGATAGCGGGCGGCTCGGGCAATGTCAAGGGGCGCCATGGCAACGCCCATGGGGACCCGTCTCAGGCGCTCAGCCAGGGCCGCATCCGGATCGGACAGGGTGCTCAGGTGATAGCGCAGCATAGGCGTATCAGTAATGCCCGGGCAGATGCAGTTGCAGCGCACGCCGTCGGCCGCATAGTCGAGCGCAATGGCCCGGGTCAGGCCGATCACGCCATGCTTGGAGGCAATATAGCCCGGCGTCAAGGCCTGGCCCACAAAGCCGCTCACGGAGCCGACATTGACGATGTAGCTGCGCCGCTGGCGGCGCAGGTGGGGCATAGCGTATTTGACAGCCAGAAAAATCGAGCGCAGGTTGACGTTCATCAGTGCGTCCCAGGCCGCGACGGCCAGCTCATCCAGCGGTCCTACGTGCACGGTCCCGGCGCAATTCACCACCGTTTGCAGCGAGCCAAACCGCACCACCGTCTCTTCAATGCTGGCCTGAATCTGCTCGGGCCGCGCAACGTCGCAGGGTGAAAAATGGGCGTCACCGCCGGCATCTTGGATGCGCGCCGCCACCGCCTCGCCCCGTTCGGTCTGGACATCCGCAATGGCAACCTGCGCGCCTTCGGCTGCGAAGAGTTCGGCAACGGCCTCACCAATGCCCGAAGCGCCTCCGCTGACCCAGGCGACTTGGCCCGTCATTCTTCCATTACTCATGGGCTCCTCCTGTCTGTTGCGCCGCTTAACTTTCCTTCGGGCCTCAACGTTCGAGGGCAACGG